>JAKLHG010000071.1 GCA_022710255.1 Candidatus Hydrogenedentota bacterium | reverse complement strand
ACGTAAAGGGATGTGCCTAGAAACATAAAGAACGCCCAGGTCGGCACGCTGCAGAGGCAGCAGATCCAAATGGCTTGCTTCGCCTCTTTTGGGTTTTTTGTGGCAACATATTTTTGGATCACATTCTGGTTGCTGCTGTACTCTGTCAACCAGTTGTTGAGCCCGATTACCAGCATCATGAGTACGGTCTTTTCTGTCAGGCTGAAGCCCCAGGCGGCCGGCACCAATTCCCCCCCTTTGTTCAGGTCGCCCAGCATGAATTTACCATCCGCCGCCGCCACGGAAATAACGGTTCCCAGGCCTCCGTCTATATTGAGTAAAACCACGACAAGAATGGCAATCCCCCCGAACCAGAGTAGAAAAGACTGGAAAAAGTCTGTCCAGACTACGGCCTCAATGCCTCCGGTGACCGTATAGAAAGACGTGATGATACCGCCGATGAGCACGCAGTACTCTGCGCGCAGTCCTGTCATTTCCTGTACAAGAATGGCCACCAGGTACAGGATGAGGCCCAAACGCGTTACCTGGGAAACAAGGAAGGCGGTGGCCGCATAAACGCGTGTGCCGGCGCCGAAACGTACTTCGAGATATTCAAAGGCGGACGTGATTTTCGCCCGGCGATAGAAGGGCAGGAACGCCTTGGAGGCAATAAAGATGCCCAGGGGCAGGGTGAGGCACAGCAAAAAACGCAGATAGGCGGTTTTATAGGCGTCGCCCGGATACGCCACAAAAGTGATGGAGCTGATGGACGTGGCGAACATGGACAAGCCTATGAGCCATCCCGGGAAAGAGCGGCCTCCAAGGAAATAGTTATCCGTGGTTTTGTTTTTTCGGGCAAAAATAGGCCCCATGGAAGCCATTGCCACAAAATAAATTACCAGCACAATGAGATCAATCAGGCGCATTTCGGGGTGCATACTCTCTCCTTATAATTCCTCGGACCTTGGCCAGCCCATCACAAAAAAATAAAGGCAGTCTCTACCTTCAAGCGCACGTTCAGGCCTCTCTCGCAGAATTACGCAGGTGCAAAAACCACTTCGCCATTATAAACGACAAGTCTACCATACTACGGATTGATACTCCAAAACCGGAAAAATAGAACTGAGCAGCACGAGTTCCCAGCGGGAACTATCAGTCTGTATTTCGGTCTTGCGGGTTGCACCCGCAAAAGATCCGGGACAGCCATCGGCATGGTTACGGATTTGATGCAAGGTGCATGGTTTTAATGTGTTCCGGAGGCAGTCCCAATTCTTGCTCAGGTGTCGCTTTTGTACGCCGGTTGTCGTTAATGCCCGCAATAGGGTTGCTAATCTCCAACTCCAGAGATCTGATGCCGGAAACCGCCGACAATGTTTAGCGCGCATTTTATTTTCGTGGTGGTGTCATGGGCTGGCATTCCCGTGGGACCGTTGAGCGTCTGCCTCTGAAGTCTCTTCTTCCGGGGTATCAGCGTGCATTTCCTCTCCTCTGAGGTTGCCTTCCAAAATGAAGGCCTCGTCGAGCTGGTCAAAGATACGTGCAAGGCTTCTCCGGCAGCTGTGCAGCGCTTTATTCTGTTCTTTGGTGATTTTTCCCAGTTGTTCATCAAGCAGCATGTTGATAAAACCGAGTATGGCGGCCAGGGGGGAGCGCAACCGGTTTGCGATGGTAATATAGAAGTCCGCTCGCAGGTCGACCACGCGTTGCAGTTCCTGGTTGGCTTTTTCAAGGTTGAGGCTGGCAAGATGGTGCGCTTCCTGTAATTCCTTCTGGCTGGTAACATCGTGGAACAGAGCGACAAAGAGCCTCCTGCCGTCACTCAAAAAGGAATGGATGTGCATGAAGACGTTCCGCTCTGAGCCGCCTGCGGGCAGTACCAGCATTTCATGGTGCAGGGAACCGGTCCTCTTTAAATCTTCAAAGATATCAGCTAGGGTGCCATCATCGAAAATCAGGGAGTGAAGGCGCAGGCCGAGTATGTTTTCACGGGGGAGGCCGAAAAAATCGCATGCAACATCGTTGACATCCGTAATGATTTCCGTCTCATCGTAGACGATAATGGGGTGGGCAGTGTGGTTGAGTATGGCACGTAACATGGCTTCCGAGGATTTCAGGGCCGAGGTTTTTAACTCCGCGGCCCGCTCCAGGCCGGACATCGTTCGAGCCAGAATATGCATGATCCAGCCGCAAGCTGCGATGAAGAACAAGTTCGCGTAGACGGGCAGCGGTAATACTCCCCGGTTTCCGGAGAACCAATTCGCCAGCAAAACAAAGGAATAGGCAGCGGCAACAAGCAACGTGATCCACAACGTATTGAATGATTTCGGGCGGTATACATGGTAGCCGATGAGGAGAAGAAGGAACACCGGCGCCAGCGGGCTTGCGGGGCCGCCGGTTATTCCCACGATCAGGCAGAACCGGAACAGGTACAGGAGAAAATTCCAGGCCGATGTGAATAAGAGATGGCGCCGTGTATAGAATATCCAGTGGGAAAACAAGTTGTGAACCAGCGCTGAGGTACCGGCTACAATAAACATGCGGCGAAGGGTTTCATCGTTAACGGTGAGGCTCAAAAGGGCTAGCGCCGCATAAAGGAGGTACCGCAGCGACAACATCATCCATTCGACGCGCAAAATGATTCTCAGGCGTGCACTGGCGCTGGACTCTTCGTGATATGTTTGTGTGTTGGCGATCAAAGTCGCTGCTCTCCGGTCCGGCCGGAACAGTCGTATTTCATTGGTTCAGGATTTTAAGTATGTCAGCCCCATACTGTTTTTTATGCCAGTCGCCCAGAGTGGCGATTTGCTCCAGATCCTCATGCCGCAACGGGTTTTTCTCGGCCAGTTCTTCAAGTGTTTCCCGGCTGAGAATGACATCGGATTCCACGTCGCGTTTGACTGCGGTCTCTTTACGCCATTCCATCAGCATCTCATGGCGCTGCCAGTAGCCGGAGGAATGCTGGGGCACCTTGCTTGAAAATACCGGGGGAGGGCTGCTCAGGGCCCTGTGCATGGTTTCGAACAGGGCCGGATTCAAGCGGTTCAACAATTTCTCTGGAACGCCCGGGACGGACCGCACCTTAGAGGGGACTTTGCCGTTCCATTTCATGCTTGCCAGCGCCAGATGGATGAGCATCTGGTTGTTCAGCACCTTGAAGGGCGGCACATTGCGCCGTTTGGCTTCATTGTCCCGAAAAACAAACAACGCCCTGAGCACGGACCGCGCCTGGGGCGGCAGGGTCCTCGCCCGGGGAGCTTCCAGAACCCCTCCGGGTCGAAGGAACGTTTGAAAACGCGCGACCGGCACAGGTCCGTGAATATTTCCCGCGCTTCCGCTTCGAGGCCTTTTTGGGCCAGATCCCGGCCAAGATCATCCCGCATGCGAAGAAGGTAGCGGGTATCATTACAGGCGTAAATCAGTTTCTCCTCTGTAAGCGGCCTTTGGCCCCAGTTCGCCTTCTGATGTTTCTTGTCAAGATGAATGCCGTACAGAGTTTCGAGAAACCAGGCAAGCCCCATCTTTTTGAAGCCGAGCAACCGGCCCGCCCACATCGTGTCGAAAAGATTGGCAACATTCCAACGGTTCAGGCTCTTAAGCAACGCAAGGTCGTAGTCTGCCGCATGAAAGACCTTCTCTATTCCCGGATGGTTCAATAAATTCCCCAGGGCTTCCAGTGAAATCCCGGCAAGCGGGTCTAGTATGAAATTATCCGTATCGGTGGAAATCTGAATAAGACAAACCTGTTCGCGATACGCGTACAGGCTGTTCGCCTCGATGTCCACCGCCATCCGGGAAACTTTGGACAGTTTTTTCAAGCACTGTTTCCATGCGGATTCCGTATCTACCAATTCATAAGCGACTTCATTTGTCAACACACTACGCCTCCGCTTATCATCTTTATCAGGTTGAATGAATATTGTTAAGTATACACATCTCGGAGGGGTGTATAAAAATTTAACTCAAGTGTATTCCCCGGAGGAGTGCCCGGCGGTTCATCGGGGTGGTTAATCGTCGCACGAGCCATATGTTCACGTGGTTTGCATTGTGATGCCCGGGTTCGTCATACTGCTCTCTGCGCGGGAATGAGTTTCAGGCGGTGTGATTTAAAGATAGAGGATGGGCAAATGTTGCGAACACGAATAACGGAAATGCTGGGCATTCAGTACCCGTTGCTGCAGGGCGGCATGCAGTGGCTGGCTCGTGCGGAATTGGTATCGGCTGTTTCCAATGCGGGCGGGTTCGGGTTCCTCACGGCCCTTTCCTGCGCTACGGCACAGGAGTTGCGGGATGAAATACACAAGACCCGCGACATGACGGACAAGCCTTTCGGCGTCAACATCTCCATGTTACCCGTATTAATGCCCGGAGACCTGACGGAGGCTTTTGTTAACCTGGTTTGCGAAGAAGGGATTGTGGCGGTGGAAACGGCCGGCCGCAACCCCGAGCCTTATGTGCCCAGGCTGAAAGAAGCTGGCGTCAGGTTGTTTCACAAAGTGCCCGCGGTCCGTTATGCGCGCAAAGCCGAAGCGGTGGGCGCGGATGCGGTTATCGTGGTGGGTTTTGAATGTGGCGGCCATCCGGGCATGGACGATGTGCCCTCTCTGATCGTGCTTCCGAAAGCGTCGCAGGAACTGCGCATACCGGTGGTCGCGGCCGGTGGCTTCTGCGACGGCCGCAGTCTTGTGGCGGCGCTTGCATTGGGCGCCGAGGCCGTGTTGATGGGCACGCGATTCATGGCGACTAAAGAAAGCCCCATGCATGATAATTTCAAGCAGTGGATGGTAAACGCCCAGGAAACCGACACCATGATTGTGGAGCGTTCCATACGCAATGCCGCCCGGATCATGAAGAATCAGGCGTCCCGGACCGTGGCCCGCATGGAATCCGAAGGGGCGACGCTCGCGGACCTGTTGCCGGTCATTGCCGGAAAAGTGGGCCGCGAAGCCTATTTAAGCGGTGACATCGACATGGGCACGATAGCCTGCGGCCAAGTGGTTGGACGCATAACGGAGATAAAAAGTGTCCGGGAACTTATTGAGGATATCATGAATGAGGCCCGGGTCAGTATTGAACGTCTTGTGCGGCGGATTTCTGACTGAACCGGTTGCCGCGCATGGAAGGAAACATGAGCGTGCCGGACAGGCTGACAAGACGGGGTTGCCCCGAGCACCGTCGCGCATTCAGTTGATTCACCCCCTTTTTTTACGGTATCGTACTGCCGCAATCATTCAGCTAAGAACGGCAAGTAGCGGAAGGTGAGACGCTTCGAGGCCTGTTGGCCCAAGATTCCGGATGCCCCCATTACATCGTTTATGGGGGAGCCATAAGGTTCCTGGAGGCTTTCCCCGCGTATTTCCTGTAACAGGAGAGCAAAGGCGGGCGTTGGCCTGTATAAGGAGTCATTCGGTCTCAAGAATGATTGGAAACAAGAAGAATTTAAATGTTGCTTGTGCGTTAATGTGCTCTTCACTATCTGGATGCGGCCCGCGCGCTGTAGCGTGAACCACCTGGCGTCAACTACTTTTTGGATTACGGGCAACGCCTGTGTACGTTAAGACGTTCCGGGCCCTCCTTAGAGGGCCGTTTTTTTCAAAACAACCATGACAGTCTAAAACAACATTCTCAGGAGATTCAGGTATGTTTCGTGTATTGGTACTGGACAATTTAAGTGAAGAAGGCGTGGCATTATTCCGCCAGGCCGGCATTGAAACCGATGTCAAGCCCGCGCAAAAGGAGCAGGAACTTGCGGCTATCATCAATGATTACGATGGTCTGGTCATCCGCAGCGCCACGAAAGTGACCGCAGCGGTTTTGGAGAACTCCACCCGGTTGAAGGTTATCGGCCGGGCAGGCGTAGGCACGGACAATGTGGACCAGGATGCAGCGACCAAAAAGGGCATCGTGGTGATGAATACCCCGGGCGGGAATACCATTTCCACCTGTGAACATGCGTTTGCGCTTATGTTGAGCCTGTGCCGCAATATTCCGCATGCCCACCGCTCCATGGAAGAAGGCCGGTGGGACCGGAAGAAATTCATGGGCACGGAACTGGCCGGAAAGACCCTGGGCATTATCGGCGTGGGGCGTATCGGCGGCGCCATGGCCAAACGGGCAAAGGCCTTTGAAATGCGTGTCCTTGCCTACGACCCCATCCTGAGCCCGCTGAAGGCGGAAAGCCTGGGAGTGGAACTGGTAGGCCTGGATGCTCTCGTCTCCAACGCGGATTTCATCACCGTCCATGCCACGAAGTCGGACAAGACCCTCAATATGATTGCCGGCGCCCAGTTAAAGAAAATGAAACCGAATTGCCGCATTATCAATACCGCCCGGGGCGGCATTGTGAACGAACAGGATTTAGCGGAAGCGCTGAAGGCCAAGGCCATTGGTGGCGCCGCGCTCGACGTCTATACCAGTGAACCCTTCACCGATAATCCCTTTATCGGCTTGGAAAACATCATCATGACGCCCCATCTTGCGGCTTCCACGGAGGATGCACAACTGACGGTGGCGGTGGATGTCGCCAGGCAAATGATTGATTTTCTGACTACGGGCGCGATTGTCAATGCCGTCAATGTTCCGAGCCTGGACAGTGAAACCCGCAAAGAACTGGAGCCCCTGCTCTATTTGGGTGAACGGCTGGGCATATTCCAATCCCTGTTTGTAAACGGCCGTCCCAAAGCCATGAAAATCGAATATATGGGCGATATGGGGGTGACCGACACCTACCCGATTACCGCAGCCATCCTCTGCGGCTTCCTCAAGCCCATGGTGGAGGCGGTCAACATGGTGAGCGCGCCTTCGCAGCTCCATGACCGGGGGGTGGATGTTTCAGAAAAGCGCAGCGCGGCTTCTTCGAGTTACGCTTTTGAAATCGGCATTACCGTGATTACCGACCAGGAAACCCACAATGTGCGCGGTACGCTGTTCAACCGCAATGACCCGCGCATCTGCACCATAGACGGCATGCGCGTAGACGCGAAACCCGAAGGGTATATGCTTGTGTGCGCCAACGAGGACCGTCCCCTGATTATCGGCCGCGTCTGCACCATCATCGGTGAGGCGGGTGTCAATATCGCCAACCTGATGCTGGGCCGCGAGGAGAAAGGCGGTCATGCCCTCACCGTACTGAACCTGGACGCCCCCCTTTCGCCGGAAGTGCTCGACAAAATCCAGAAAACGCCCCACGTGATGGAAGCGCGCCTGGTCGCCCTTCCCGGGGCTCTCAGCGCGGTATAAGTAGCGCCATGGGGGCGCCACCGGCCTAAAAAGTAAGGGCCGACGCACGCCGGAACTGTTTCGGCCTGTCCGGTAACCTCACGACCCCTACCCATGGAGAAGCAAAGCGAATGACAACGTATCAACACCTTACTGTTCCCGAAGGCGACCGTATCCAGATGGGCAGCGCGGGCGCGCTGATTACGCCGGATAAGCCGGTGCTGTGTTTCATCGAGGGCGACGGCACCGGCCCGGATATCTGGCGCGCTTCGCAATACCTGTTTGACGCCGCCGTAAAGCATTGTTATGGCAGTGCCCGTCAAATCGCGTGGATGGAACTCTATGCCGGTGAAAAAGCGAACAGCCTGTACGGCACCTACCTGCCCGAAGAGACGCTGGCGGCCATCGAGAAGTACCAGGTGGCCATTAAAGGTCCCCTGACCACGCCGATAGGCGGGGGATTCCGAAGCCTGAACGTTACCCTGCGGCAGCAACTGGACCTCTTCGCCTGCGTGCGGCCCGTGCGCCACTTTGAAGGCGTGCCCAGCCCCGTGCGTGAACCGGATGCCGTCAACATGATCATCTTCCGGGAAAACACCGAAGACGTGTACGCCGGTCTGGAACTGGAAGCCGGAAACCCGGAAACCGCGCGCCTGATTGCGTTTTGCGGACGCGAGTTCGGGTGGAACATCCGCCCCGATTCCGGCATCGGCATCAAGCCCATCAGCGAGACCGGATCAAAGCGGCTGATTCGTGCCGCGCTCCGGCATGCCATCCAGCATAAGTGTTCGAGTGTGACCCTGGTGCACAAGGGCAACATCATGAAATATACCGAAGGGGCGTTCCGCCGGTGGGGCTACGACCTGGTTCGCGAGGAATTCTCCAATGTGGCCGTGGGCTGGGATGACTGCGGCGGCAACCCGGGCGGCAAAATTCTTGTCAAGGACGCCATTGCTGACATATTCCTGCAACAAATTCTTACCCGTCCACGCGAGTTTGAAGTGGTTGCCACCATGAACCTGAACGGTGATTACATGAGCGACGCCCTCGCCGCGCAGGTGGGCGGCATCGGCATCGCACCGGGCGCCAATATCAATTATGAAACGGGCACGGCCATTTTTGAGGCCACCCATGGCACCGCGCCGAAGTATGCCAACCTGGATAAGGTCAATCCCAGCAGCGTGGTGCTCTCCGGTGTGATGATGTTCGAATACCTGGGCTGGCAGGAAGTTGCCGACGCCATTACAACGGCGTTGACGCGCACGTTCAAGCAAAAGAAAGTGACCTATGATTTTGCCCGGCTGATGCAGGGCGCCACGGAACTCAAGTGCAGCGAATTCGCAAAAGCCGTCGCGGAAAATTTTTAAACGGCCATCCTTTCCATTAACAACAACAGCCTGTGAAGCGTTTGATGCTTCACAGGCTGTTTCTACAGGAAGGAAGGTTCTTTACATCGCGTAGAAACCGCCGTCCACGACCAGTTCCGCACCGTTGCAGAAGGTGGATTCGTCGGAGGCAAGGTACAGGGCGGCATAGGCGATGTCCCGGGGTACGCCCAACCGGCGGCTGGGAATGCACGCCGCGATATTTTTCTTCTTGGTGTCATCCAGGTAGGGCGCCTGCAGCGGTGTGTCGATCATGCCGGGGTGGATGATATTGGTGCGGATGTTATCCGGCCCGAACTGTACCGCCAGCGACTTGGCCAGCGAGATTAAGGCGCCCTTGGCGCAGGTGTAGGAGTCCTGGGCCAGTTCGAAACCGGCAAGGGCGGAGATGGAACCGACTAAAATGATGGAACCCCCTCCGGCCGTCTTCAATGCCGGAATGCCATGCTTGGTCAGGAAGAAGGGGCCTTTGAGATTGATGGCTTGCACAATGTCCCAATTCTCTTCCGTCGTCTCAATGACGGAACGGTCCCGGTCTTTCCACAGCACGCCTGCGTTGGCGTACAGTATGTTTAGTTTGCCGAAATAGGCGACGCCTTCCTCTATGGCACGTTTTACGTCGGCTTCCTTGGAGACATCGCCGACAACGGCGAGAAACTCGCTGCCGGCCCCGGCAACCAGCGCCGCAGTCTCATTCAGCGCTTTTTCGTTGATGTCCAGCCCGATGACTTTGGCGCCTTCTTCGGCGAACAACACGGACGCTTCGCGCCCCATGCCCATGCCGGCGCCCGTGATGATGGCCACTTTGTCTTTTAATCGCATTCATAGAACCCTTTGTTGATGAGGTTGAGAAAATATGGATGGGAAACACTGCATAGTATAGCAGAATCACCCGTTCCTGAGCGAAAACCCAAGGTTTCGGGGAGGTCATGTATTGATGCTTACATCACGGAACAGGGTCCGTTCCACAGGCTTGTTCCTGCGGGATATGAGAATATACAGGCGCTCCAGAGCTGTGTCGAAAACTGGCAATCCGTTTTCGTTGTTTGAAGGAGTGCCCCCGCCACGAAATTTTCCGAAGGGGTCGGCGCCATAAACATCGTGAAGATGGCCTGAAAACCCTTATCCGAAGTGTTTCTTTAGATACACCTTGAGAAGGGTTTCCGCCTCGTCTTTACACTTGCCGCAGACCGTGCTCATCTTGGTTTTTTCCTGCAGTTCCAACAGGGTGCGGGCGCCTTCGAGGACGGCTTCCTCAACCTCATGGTCCGTCACATTCATACACTTGCAGATGATGCGCGCTTCTTCCCGGATAACCTTGTCCGGACGTTCTTTGCGTGTGTAGTAGTCGTTGATGGCGGCGCGCAGCGCCTTGTCTCCCAGCACGGAGCAATGAATTTTATGGTCCGGCAGTTGGCCCAGCGCGCCGGCGATTTGTTTGGGCCCCACCTTGAAGGCCTCGTCAAGGGGCATGCCGGTAACAAGTTCAGACATGACGGAGGTGCTTGCAATGGCACTGGCGCACCCGTAGGTCCGCCACTTGCACTCCTTGATGGTTTCGGTCTTGGGATCGACCTTGATAAGAACCAGCATTTCATCGCCGCATTGGACGTTGCCCACGAGGCCGCGTCCGTCCTCCTCGTAGGCGTCGTCTTCCAACACATTGCGGGGGTTCATGAAATGATCTTTGACATTTTCGGTATAAGCCCAGGACTGGTGCGCACCCATACGTTATCTCCTCTTGTAAACCGTCGACATTTCCCGGATTTTACTAATAATCGGGGGCAGTTTCTCCAACACGTATTCCACGTCTTCCAAGGTGTTTCCGCGGCCCAGGCTCATGCGGATCGAACCGTGGGCGTGTTCAACCGGAATTCCGGTGGCCAGCAGTACATGAGACGGGTCCAGCGAACCGGAAGCACAGGCTGAACCGGTAGATACTGCGATGCCTTCCAAGTCCAGGTACAGCAGAATGCTTTCCCCCTCGGCGCCCGCGAAGGAAACATTCAGCGTGCCTGCCAGACTGTCGATTGGATGGCCGTTGAAAAACACGTCCGGGATGTGTTCTTCGATTCCCTGTTTCAGCGCCAGTTTCAGGCGCGTCAGCCGGGCGTGTTCATCAGCCATTTCAAGGGCGCGCATTTCCACGGCTTTGCCGAGACCGGCGATTCCCAGGGTGTTTTCCGTACCCGCGCGCCGGCCGCGTTCCTGGTGCCCGCCGTGAACAAAGGGGCAGAACGGCACGCTGCGCCGCGCATACAGGACGCCCACCCCTTTGGGGCCGTATATTTTATGTCCGGAGACAGTCAGGAAATCAATGCCCAGATCATTTACGTTGATGGGTATTTTGCCGAAGGCCTGCACGGCGTCCGTATGGAACAGGCTTCCTTTTTCATGGACGATACGGGAAATTTCGCGTATATCCTGCACCGTGCCGATTTCGTTGTTGGCCATCATGATCGAAACCACGCCCGTGTCTTCCGTAATAGAGGCGCGAAGTTCATCCAAATCGATTTTACCGTAATGGTCCACTCCGAGACGGGTCGCCCGAAAGCCCCGGTTTTGCAGGCATTTTGACGTCTCGAGAATGCAGGGATGCTCTATGGCGCTGGTAACCATATGACTCTTATGGTCCCGGTCGCAGGAACAGTGCTGTGATTGACAACCCAGGGTCGACAGGACCGTGTTGTTGCCTTCCGAACCGCTGCCCACGAAGATGATTTCCTCAGGCAACGCGCCGATAAAGGACGCCACGGTCTCCCTGGCCTGTTCCACCAGGGTGCGCGCTTCCCGCCCAAAGGCGTGCATGCTTGAAGGATTGCCAAAGCACGCCATGCTTTCCGTGAGCGTCTTGACTACCTCCGGATGCAGGGGCGTTGTCGCGTTATGGTCAAGATATACGTCTCGTTGTTCCATGTTTCAGGCTCCGCAATACGGTTATTGTTTACACACAACCTCCACCTTTTGAGAAACACCCACTTCAATATATCCTATTCCCGGGAGGCAGGTAAAGGTGCGGTATCCCGCGCAGGCTGTTGGAGTGTGGGCCGGCGTGTCAAGGCAGACGCCACTGTGGGCATGAATGTGGATGCGGCATCTTGTCGCCTTCCGGCGGACGGAAGCCGCTCCTGAAGCAAGAGTGTAACCTGGATTCATTCTATTTCCCGCCTGTGGGCAAAGACCATTTTCTCAAT
>JAKLHG010000709.1 GCA_022710255.1 Candidatus Hydrogenedentota bacterium | reverse complement strand
CACCGGACCCAACCGCCGGAAACCCCGCCCCCCTTGGGCCAGATGGTACGGCTGATCGCCGGCTTTGGTGGGTTTCTCGGGCGTAAACACGACGGTCACCCCGGTCCCAAGGCGATCTGGGAAGGCATGCAGAAGGTCAGAGCGTTTGTCATCGCGTTGGAGGCCGGCCGTGTCGTGTATGCCGGTGACGGATAAGTTGTGGGTAATCGAGTGGCGTTGATGGTAGCGTCACGACTTGGCGAATGTAGGCAAGTGGGAGCGGAACATAGGCAGGTTGGGTCCATACAGTTATGCTTTTTCGGATATACTTCTGGGTATGGCTACATGGGCTGTCATCTTCACGCCAGAAGCGGAACAGGAATTCAATGCCCTGCCTATGGATATGCGTGCGCATGGCGCTTGGATTATCGAATTGCTGGAAAGCATGGGGCCGGAGCGTGTCCGGGAACCTTACGTCAAGCCGCTGGAGGGGAAGTTATGGGAAATGCGCTTGCACGGTCGGGCTGGCATCGCCCGCGCCCTGTACTTTGCCCAAATAGGCCGCCGCCTGTGCGTGGTTCGGGTGTTCGTCAAGAAAACCCAGAAGACGCCGCGCCGAGAAATTGAACTGGCGTTACGCCGCGTTGCCGAGGTTGAGCGTGATGAAGACGTTTAAAGACTTGAAAGCGGAGTTGCTACAAAACCCGGAATTCCGGGCCGAATATGAACGACTGCGCCCTGAATTTGAACTGGCGGCCACCATCATCGCCGCCCGGACAGCCCAGGGGTTGACGCAAGCGGAACTGGCCGCCCGCATGAACACCTCACAGGCTTACATCGCTCGCCTGGAAAGCGGTCGGGTATTGCCGTCCATGCGCACCTGGAAACGGCTGGCCGCCGCCACGGGAACCCGCCCCAGAATCACGCTGGAACCCGTGACCGACCGGACGCCGTGAAGAACAACACGCGGCCCTTGATCCATTTCGGAGGGCGGGCTTTCTTCAGCGGCGCTTCCGCCTTCTCGTCCTTGTCCTCGTCTTCGTCCCGCGCCGCCTGCGCCGGCCAACGCAAAAACCGCCGTTGACCCTGCGCGTCTTCCAGCACCGCGCCGTCTTCGCCCTGCTCAACCACCGCAAAATCCTGGGCCAGCCGTTGCTTCGCGCCCAGCAGCCGATCCCAGCGAACTTGATGGCGCTGGCCTCGCGCGCATTCCAGCGTGACGCCGTGCGTGCCGTGGCAAAGGACTTTGCCGCTGATGGGGCCGCGCTGGAAATGCTGAAAGTACAGTTCGTCGCCGAGGGTCACGGCGGGCCGGCCCTGGGGTGCGGGTTTCTTCAGCGGCCAGTTTTTGACTCGCTCTTTCTGCCGGTACTCGCGCAACTCCTTGGCCTGACGCTGGGCCTCGCGCAGGTCATCGGCGTGGCTGGGCGAGCGCAATACGCGCACCAGCCGCTCGTGTTCGCTGATCAGGTCGCGGGTGTCTTCGGTCAGAGCGGACATGGAGATGCCTTGAGAAACAAAATGCAGCGGCGCGGAAAAGCCTTGTGAATTTTTGGGGTGAGATCAGGGTAGTCGGCCAAGACGACGGGAGGGACCGCTTTCCCTTCCTTCAGTGCTTGTTTAACCAGATTTCGATGATTTTGTATCATTTTGCCGGTATCGGCGGCGCTATCCAATGGATTTTTTTGAAGGTACGCTCGTCTGACGGCATCTTGAGCGATCATCCAATCTTTGTGAGTGGCTTGAGGAATCAATCGTCCTTTTGAATTTTTGATACTGACGCTGTAGGTCTGATCCGCATTTTTCTCGACCACCAGGGTCCCGTGTTCATAACCTGGAGTTGGCAAACCGTTCCACAGTTCCGGGGGCAAAATCCTCCCTTTTTCATAATCGCTGAATGGATGCCGCCAAGGATCGGGGGGTTGTCGAGCCGACGTGGCCGTCTTGCCCATTTTGTCCGTCTTGTTTTCCGGGACGGACGGAGGCAAAATAGTTTTAGAGCGACCGCCGAACGTTTTGGACGTATGCGCGACGCCTCCCGCTTCGGGGGTAGCACGTGGCGCGGCGGTGCCCTTCAATTTCCATAGTGTTCTTGCCGCTAGTTTTTTCCTCCCGCTTCTCGTTTCTTCAACAAACCACGTTTCTCCATCCGCAAAT
>JAKLHG010000708.1 GCA_022710255.1 Candidatus Hydrogenedentota bacterium | reverse complement strand
CTATTGGGACGATACGGACTCTCTTCAACGACAATGGCAAGAAGATCAGCGGTTTATCCCGGGAATCGATGCCAATGACCGCCATGCGCTGCTTGCCGGGTGGCGGGACGCCCTGGGCCGGTGCTGTGCAGGATTCTCTTAAACAACGCTAGCCGTCGATTGAAGCATTCTTGTTTCTCCCCAATTTGCTCGCGCCATCAGTGAGGGTAACCCTATGCCAGAAATCACATCCCCCCCTTGGGAAACCATACGAGAATTCGTTGAGGCGAAAGACGCCACAGGCCTCGACAATTTTCTGGACAATCTTTCGCCCGGTGATATTGCGCGGGCCTTCTCCCGGCTGGACGAAGAGGAGCGCAACGCCGTACTTCACCTCCTGGAACCGGAAGACGCGGCGGACCTCCTGGAAGAGATGGCGGACACCCAGGGCGCCGATATCATCGAAGACCTGCCCGTCCGTGCGGCGGCCAGTATCATAGAGGAAATGGAAAGCGACCATCGCGCGGACATCCTCGGCAAACTCGACGAAGAAGACGCGGAAGCCATTCTCAATCAGATGGATCCCGAAGAGGCCAAAGACGCGCGCGAACTGCTGCGATACGATTCGGAAACCGCGGGCGGCATCATGGTAACGGAATATTTTGTCTATCCCGACTCCGCGACCGTGGCCGAGGTGCAGGAGGACCTGCGCAGAAAATCCGAAACCCATCCCGATACGGGAGTGCAATACGTATATGTAGAATCCGCCCGGCATGCATTGTTGGGCGTACTGCGCCTGCGCGACCTTTTCTTCACCCCCCCCACCGCAAACATCAAATCGGTTATGGTCGCAAATCCCATATTCGTTTTCACAAGCACCACCCTTGATGAACTTGATGATATTTTTGAACGTTATCCCTTTTGGGGACTTCCCGTGGTGGATGAGTCGGGCATTCTGCTGGGCGTTGTCCGCCAGACGGATGTGGCCGATGCCTGGAGCGAACAGCAAGGCCGCACCCTGCTGCGTTTCGGCGGTATCGCTTTCGGTGAAGAATTCAGGAATATGCCCCTGATTGAACGCAGTTCCAAGAGACTTTCCTGGCTGTTTATAAATATGGGTCTCAGCACCCTTGCCGCCAGTGTAATTCTCGGGCACCAGGAAACCGTAAACCGGTTGTTCGTCCTGGTATTCTTTATGCCCATCATCTGCAATATGAGCGGATGCAGCGGCAACCAGTCCGTTGCCGTAAGTATCCGGGAATTGACCCTGGGCCTGATCAAGCCGGAGGACTTCTGGCACGTCTGGATTAAGGAATTACAGGTGGGACTGATTAACGGCGTTCTCCTCGGATTGAGCCTTGGCTTGATGTCCTGGCTGTTTTGGAATGAAACCGCCACGCTCGGCATGCTGGTGGGCACGGCTTTCGCCTTGAATACGCTTATTGCCGTATCGCTCGGGGGATTAATACCGCTCCTGCTGCGTAAGTTTAAGGTTGACCCCGCCCTGGGTGCCCCCCCCATTTTGACGACCCTTACCGATATGTGCGGATTTACCTTGGTATTGGGATTCGCCCGCCTGGCCCTTGAAACGGGGATCATATGACATCGTTTCCCATCTTCATGCCCGGAAGTCCTGCTCGACCTGTCATTCGCCCCTGATGATTGCCCCAATAACCACCACGACCTGAGCGCTGATGGCTTCCTGGCGCCCTTCCGCGCCGAAGCCCTCGTTCGTCCGGGGCTTGATGGAAACCGCATCCAAAGCTATACCCAGACTTTTGGCAAGATTTTCCCGCATCGCATTCACATAAGGTTGCAGTCTGGGGCGTTGCGCAATGATGTTGGCATCCATCTGGACGGGCGCATATCCCTTTTCCCTAACCATCCGGACCGCTTCATCAAGCAACATCAAACTGTCAGCGTCTTTGAATCGCATGTCCGAGTCCGGAAACACCGCCCCTATGTTCGGCAGACCGGCTGCACCCAGGAGCGCGTCTGTCACCGCGTGACACAAAACGTCCCCGTCCGAATGGGCGACGAATTTCTTCTCGGAGGGGATCCTCACGCCACCCAGCGTCAGGAAACCGCCCTCAATCAATCCATGAATATCATAGCCTAGTCCAACACGAATCATGAAAAGCCATGCTCCATCAGAAAGTCGGCA
>JAKLHG010000707.1 GCA_022710255.1 Candidatus Hydrogenedentota bacterium | reverse complement strand
AGATGCTCTGATCCTCGTCGCCCACGACGAAGAGGTTGGCATGGTCGCGCACGAGTTCCCGCGCGATCACGTATTGCGCCCGGTTCGTGTCCTGGTATTCATCGACATGAACGTAAGCGAACCGGTTTCCGTACCGGGCGCGGACGTCGTCGTGGTCGTGAAACAATTGCGCCGTCAAAACAAGCAGATCATCGAAGTCCACGCCGTTGCTATGTGCGAGGGCGCGATGATACGCCTGCCACAACACCTGACAGGTCTCGTCCTCACGCGACGCCGTCTCCTCCCCGGGGGCCTTGAGATCCTGTTTTCGTACGCTGATCCACCGCAGGGCTTCCCGCGGAGACACGGGGGCATATTTGCCCGGCAGGTCCTTTACGAGGCGTTTCATGAGGGAGAGCTGGTCGCCGTCGTCAACCACGGTAAACTGCCGCGCTCGTCCCAGTTTTTCGCTCTCCCGGCGCAACACGTATAATCCGAACGAATGAAACGTGCCCAGCCATGCGCCCACCTGGCGCATCCCGAGCCGGTCGCTCAGCCGGGTGCGCATCTCTCCCGCGGCGCGGTTTGTGAACGTCATGGCCAGCAGATGGCGCGGATCCACGCCGCGCTCGTCCACAAGCCACGCCAGACGCTCGATGATCACGCGGGTCTTGCCGGAGCCAGCGCCCGCAAGCACCAGCGCGGGTCCGCCGGGATGGGTGACGGCGTTCTGTTGATCGGTATTAAGGGTTGCCATACTTCCTGTCATCGTATAATTCGCAGCTTGCTTAGTTCCGCTATATCCTTGATATATCGAGAGAACGGGCGTATTTGCCGGGATAATATTTGACGGTTCGCGCATACCATGTTATCATGAGATCGAGCAGTATGCTGTGCATTGTAACAGGGAGGTGCGACCCATGTACACGGGCAGAGGCTGGGGCTTCACGCTCATCGAACTCCTCGTCGTCATTGCCATTATCGGGATTCTTGCCGGCTTTCTGGCTGTGGGCTTGCCGCGGGCGCTTGAACTGGCCAAGATACGGGATGTCGAGACCGATTTCAATGGCATTCGCAACGCGCTGTCGGTATACAGCGCACAGCACGGAAGCTACCCGCCCGCATACGGGTACTATACCGGGTACAACAACGATGCGAATGCGCCGTTGTATTACCTGACGCCGTACATGGCCCGGATCGGCGAACTGACCAACGAAGACCTGTTTGACCGGTTCTCCACCACGGACGATGCCAACCAGAACGGTGTGGTGGACCGCCTTGAGTTTACGCCTGTGGGCATCGAGATTGGACCGGGCCGTTTCCAGTTCATCGACGATGCGACGGTGCCGTACAACGGCGGTCTGGCGCCGTCCAACCAGCCCGCCCCGTACATCTACCTTCCCGTCAACAAGCGCCAGGCCACCCAGTATGCCACCTGGTTCTGGAAGAAGTGGAAGGCGAGCGGCATGGTCAAGTACATGTACGGCATCGACGACGGCGCCGACAATCCCATCAGCGCGTACAACATGACTTTCCCGCCGACGCAATACGACGACTACGTGCTGATCAGTGTGGGACCGTGGGGACAGACCGGCGGCATCGCCGATAACGCGCCCCCCGCGGCCACTCCCGCTCTGCAGTACCATATGGACGTGATGCGCGCGTATTTCCTGGCCACCCGCGACGCCAACGAAAACAAGCAACGGGACTTTGATTTCCGCACCCGCAAGCTGGGCGAAGGAAAACGCGACGCCTACGCTCAGGACGGTCTCTATCATCTGCCGAACGAGTTCGCGGAGTGGCAGAGCACGGGGTTCACGGGTTCGGGCCTCGGCCCCATGATCGACACGCCCTGAACCGCGGTTCGTTTGAGCGAATAACACCGTAAGGTGCGGGCGGCGGTCTCTTCCGCCCAACAATTGCGCCTGGCCGCGTCACTCCGTCCCGCGATGAGCGATGCCGGCGTCCGTGCCTCCAAGCTGTTGCCGCACGATGTAGATGGGCCGGTGCTGTGCCTCGATGTAGATGCGGCCGATGTATTCACCCACAATGCCCACAAGCAGGCATTGCAGGCCGCCGAAAAACCAGATACTGGCCACGACAACGACGTTTACGGGTACGGGGGCGCCGAACAGCCTTCCGACCAGGATGCCCAGCACGGTCAAGGTCGC
>JAKLHG010000706.1 GCA_022710255.1 Candidatus Hydrogenedentota bacterium | reverse complement strand
GGAACACACACTTGTCATGGACAGAAGCCGGCAGGTGACCGCCGTTTTTGGCCCTGCGGTGCGTCCGGGAACGGCGGTTCTGGACCTGATGCCGCCGGTCGGGACAGGAAGGGGTCGCACACACCCGCTGGCGCCCGGAAAATATTCCTTCAAAGAAGGCGCCGAGATTTTCCTTTCCTTCCTCCTCGCGGAACAGGACTATTTCGGCGGTTGGAGTCACGACTATGAGGGAGATATCCGCTATTTCAGCCTGCCGGTGAGGATGGACGGCGACAAGGCCCTCGGGCCGCATACGGAAGCCGCCGGGAGTACCCTGGTGTTAATGTTGGATACGGCGGAGGCGGGCGTGACCCAACCGCCCCCGGGCGTGTACCGGTTGGCTGAAGGGATGAAAGTAACGTTAAACGCCATCCGCACCGACGATGACTATGTTTTTCTGGGGTGGCATGCACCGGGTGGGAGCCTGCTGTCATCCAGTGTGCGGTTTACCATTACCGTATCTTCCGCCAGTCCGCGCACGGAACTTATCGCCGTGTTCAGGCCCTACGCGGCGCCGCCGGAATTAGTCCTGTGCAATTACTTTGGCGGCATCCGGTAATGGGCGTAGAGGCAATCGCACGGTCATTCACGTGCGGAGCGCTTGTTGCTCGCGCAGCCGCGCGCCTGTCCCTCCAAAGGAGTTTTGGGTTCACTTTGTTTAAAATGGGGCCGTAGGCGCACCTGTTCCGCCATGGGAAAATCCTCCGGAACCGGTTGGGTCACTGTTCCGGTGGCCGCCCACTCGGTTCCGCGCTGCAGCGTGACAATGAATCCAACGCACTGCATCGCCGGAGGCGGGTCGTCTCCCGCATGTCCCAGGACGGTATGGAAAACGCGCCCTTCTCCGTAAGCAATGGTAAACAGGACCGGTTCATGTTCTCCCGATCCGCCGGTTTCCGGTGCGGACCATGCTGTTGCCAGCAAGGTCATGTTTTCGGCGGGGCCGCGCAGGTGGTGATACAATTCATCCTTTTCATGGAGCCAGGTTTCGGGGAGGCCCCGGGTGACCGGATGATCGATGACACGATGCTTGACGACAAATTGATGTTGTTTTCCATGGGCGCCGCCCGGTCCGGGCCGTGTGTCACGGACAAGTTCCCCGTCGCGCCAAAACACATAGGGGCCGTGCTTTTCAGTGCGGTTGCCCCAGCCGCCCAGGCCGATGAGTTCATTGAACTCCGGCCAATCCGGGAAGGCATTGTCCGCCGCATGATAAACCACCACACCGCCCCCACCGCGCACATAGTCCAGAAAGGCCTGCCGCGTGGTGTCGGGCCAGGGATCGCCGGTATAGTCCAGGATAATCACGCTGTAATCGGTGAAGACAGGCGTAAACGTGGACATATCACCGCCCTCGGGCGCGGTAATTGCGATGTCCACCTGAAACATCCCCGTATCCTCGATAATGGTCTTGAGGATGGGATGGCTTAACTGCCAGTTATGATTATTCTGGCCCGTTATCAGCAATGCTTTCAGCGGCAGAGCGTCTGCGCGGACCACATGTGTGGTCATAAAGAGGATGAGAAAAACCGTTATCAGTATCAGGATTGCCCTCAGCATGTTATATTTCATTGTGACTCCTCTCTTACATTTTTTGATCTGCCCGGCAGGCGTACGTTTCCTGCGCCATCATTCACAAGTCTTCGCGAAAGTGTTATTGCCTTTTTTTGTCTTGCGATATTTATATCAGCCTTGGAAAACAATACCATAAGTGGGAAATCAGGACAAGGTCACGACACCAATAAAAAACCGGCGCAGGAAATCAATGACTTCCTGCGCCGCATGTTTCTATTGGTAAAGGGAACTACTCTACGGTGACGCTCTTGGCGAGATTACGGGGCTGATCCACATCGCAGCCGCGGTTGACGGCCACATAATAGGCAAAGAGTTGCAGCGGAACGGCAACGATAATCGGGCTGAAGGGTTCATAACATTCCGGCACGTAAATTACATCTTCACTGTGAGCGAGAATATTGGTATCGCCTTCTGTGGCCACGCTGATGACGAGGCCGGCGCGCGCTTTGATTTCCTGGATATTAGACACCACCTTGTCGTAGGTGTCGCCCTCGACGGCCACGCAAATGACCGGCAGTTCATTGGTTACCAGCGCAATAG
>JAKLHG010000705.1 GCA_022710255.1 Candidatus Hydrogenedentota bacterium | reverse complement strand
AAATTTTTGTGCGGATAGGGTTCGAGATCAAGGAATGGTCCAAAGCGCCGCGCACGTTTGTGGTTGAATTGGCCAACGACCGGGTCTCTTCCTATGTGCCGGACCTTGACCACGCGGACCGTGGCGCCTACGGGCAAAAACCCATTCTCTCGCGCTGGCTCGATAGCGGCGCGGGGCGCCACATGGCCGACGCGGCTATACAATTGCTCTATCAAGTCTTCGTAAAGGCGGCGGAATAATGGGTGTCGGCGTTTGTGAATTATTTTCGGTCGCGTTGAGATAGTATTAAATAAGGATACCATGATCATGATGCGCACTGCTGCTGTAATGGTCCTGGCCGTGATTCTCGGGGGGAGCTTCCTGTGCGTGGCCCAGGAGGTCCCGTGGAAAATTCTGACACCGGCCTCGGCGCCTGTGGCCTATGAGGTCGCAGCCCGTGAGTTTCAAAAGTATTATGAGGCCGTTACTGGTGAAGTTCTTGAAATAATAGCGACACCGGACGCGTCCAACCTCGTGGTGATAGGGTCCGACAGTGTAAACCGCTTCTGCCGGGACGCCGTGGAACAGAAAATCATTGTACCCTTGGGCCTCGGCGCAGACTCGGACGCCTACCGGATTCTCTCCGCGGAGAAGAATGGAAGAAAATATGTGTTTCTGGCCGGCGGCAATGGGCGTGGCACCCTCTACGCGGTGTATGATTTTTTTGAACGGCAGGCGGGATGCCGTTATTTTTGGGACGGCGATATCGTCCCGAAGCGGGCAGAGATGGATATGAGCGGGCTGGACGTGACCGAGTCTCCCCGTTTCGTATACCGGGGTATTCGCTACTTTGCCCACCGCAGCCTGGACCGCTTCCAGGCCGAACACTGGGGACCCGAGCAATGGGAGCGTGAGATTGACTGGTTACTCAAGAAACGGCTGAACCTGTTCATGCTGCGTATAGGCCTGGACGACGTGTTCCAAAAAGCCTTTCCCAACATCGTGCCCTATCCTCCGGAGGACGCGCCCCTGCCTGAGGCAATTACGAGATCGTACGATGATCGCACCACGGCCTGGCCCTTGCGCTTTCGTGGTGAACTGCGCAACCATATCCTGCAGTACGCCCGGGACCGGGGATTGCTGCACCCGGAAGACACCGGCACCATGACCCACTGGTACAGCCGTACGCCCCAGGCATTCCTGGAAGCGGTGAAGCCCGCGTTCATTCCCCAGTCCGGTGGCGCTTACCGGGGGAATCCAACAGGGGCCGTTTGGGATATCCGGGATGATACCCATCTTGACAACTACTGGAAACTGACCGAGGCGCATCTTGCCGCCTATGGACAGCCTGATATTTTTCATACCATCGGCCTTGCCGAACGGAAAGTGTTTCCAGACCCGGCGGAAAATCATGAGATCAAGTTGTATGCCTATAGGCGCATTATTGAGAAACTCCGCCAACATTACCCCAATGCGCCTCTACTGATTGCGTCCTGGGATTTCTACTATCCCGGCTGGAGCGGGGAGGAGGTTTCGGCGTTGCTACGCATGCTTAACCCGCAGAACACCTATATCTTCGACTATACATCGGATTTGCCGGACAAGAGTTTTCAGAACTGGGGTGTGGTAGGGCAATTCCCTTGGATCTTCGGCATCTTCCATGCCTACGAGTCTGAGAGTGAACTGCGGGGTAATTATGACGTTATCCGGGAACGCATGCCCGTCGCGGCGGAGGACTCCATGTGCAAAGGGTTCGTGCTATGGCCGGAGACGTCCCACAGTGACAGCCTGATGCTGGAGTTTTTTACACGAAATGCCTGGCAGCCCGATACGCTGACACCCGAAGAATTGCTTCCCGCCTTCTGCGAGGACCGGTACCAGGAATTCGCCGTGCCCATGCTTGCTGCATGGCAGGCGGTGCTGCCGCTCATCAAAATGCATGGTACGTTCCCAAACGAATTTCGAAATCTGGCGGGTTTCGCCTCACGCGAGGTAAACGTGAAACGCGTGGAAGAGATGAAAGCACGTTGCGATGCCCTGTCGCCGTACTTGGCGCAGCTTCCAGTCCTTTGTGACGCCCTGGCCCGGTTGCCTTTCGGACAAGGCAGTCCTTTCGTGGATCGGGACGCGGTCGATCTGGCAAGAACAATTGCGGGTCGTATATTCAGTTATTCC
>JAKLHG010000704.1 GCA_022710255.1 Candidatus Hydrogenedentota bacterium | reverse complement strand
TCCGGTTTTGTCCCGGAAAAGGGTGTTGGCTTAGAATGAATATGCGAAGCGGAACCCGTCGGCATACACGAGCAGACGTCATGCGGGTTTCGCTTCAGCTGTTTGCGTGATGCGGCATGTGCCGTCGGAAATGTGCTGGATTAAGCCGTAATAAAATTCCCCGGATGAAGTCTGCGGCGCCTGGCGGAGGTTGCCGTTTTTCAGGAAACATGCCGGGTTCGGTTCTGACTGTTTCAAGCGGTTCAACATTGCACCAATAGTCACCGGATACGCCTTGAAAGTCGTTCACGTATATAAAGACTATGACCCACCCATTCACGGGGGGATGGAACGCCATATCGCTTTTCTTTGTCATTTCCAGAAGCAATGGTGCGATGTGGAGGCGCTGGTCTGTTCCCGGGGGGTGTTGACGCAACGGTTGGAACATGAAGGTGTTCCGATAACCGCCGTGGGCGAGTTGGGCCGCTTTCAAAGTGCGCCGGTGGCTCCCCTGTTCCCATGGTACATGAAACGCTGCCGCGCCGATGTCATGGTACTGCACAGCCCGAATCCCACCGCGGAATTGGGATGGCTGATTTCCCGTCCCAGGGGCGCGTTGATTGTGCGTTACCAGAGCGATGTGGTGCGGCAGGCCACGGCCATGCGTTTCTATGCTCCGTTTCTTATGCGTTTGCTGGGCAAAGCTGCTATGATTCTTCCCACATCGCCCCAGTACCTCGAATCATCCGCCGTTCTGACGCGCTTTTCCGATAAATGCCGGATTGTTCCGCTGGGTATTGTCGCGGAAGATTACAATAACGTTGACCCGGCCATGGTCACGGGGTTGCGTGCCCGTTATGGCGGGCCCTATGTGTTTTTCTGCGGCGTACACCGGTATTACAAAGGGCTTCCGTGGCTGATTCGTGCCGCAAAGGACATCAACGCCCGTGTCGTGATCGCCGGAGAAGGCCCCGAACGTGCCGCAAACATGGCCCTCGCCGCGCAGTCGGGTGCGGACATCGCCTTTCCGGGCGCGTTGACCCATGCCGAGTTGGTGGCACACCTGCACGGGAGCGCCGTGGTGGCCTTTCCCTCGTGCGAACGGAGCGAAGCCTTCGGCTTGTCTATCCTGGAGGCCCATGCGTGCGGCCGCCCTGTGGTGGCGACGCGGCTTGGGACCGGTGTTGAATATGTGAATGAGGACGGCAAAACCGGCCTGAATGTGCCCCCCAGGAATGCCGAGGCACTCGCCGAGGGCATTAACAGGCTTCTCGCGGACACGGCGATGCGTGAAAGCATGGGCGCGTACGCACGGGCGCGAGTGCGGACCACGTTCAGCGCCGAGGCGTTGGCGCGGACCGAATATGAACTATACGAGCAGGTACTTGCCAGGTAACCTTGCGGCTGACAATCAGGGCTCAAGCCCTGAAGCCCGGTTGCCGGAGTACAACCAAGGCAGGAAGGAATAACAGACAGGAGCGATGCTTCCCGGCAACTACCTCATATTTGCCTATCTGTTGGTCTTGTCGTTTGGGATATCTCTGATTCTGACCGCGCTGATGCGCAGGTTGTCCTACCGTCTTAATGTTCTTGACCATCCCGCCGGACGCAAAAGCCATGACGCCGCCATGCCGCTTCTGGGCGGGACAGCCGTTTTTCTGACTTTCCATCTGGTGATAATTGTTCATCTGCTGTTCCTGGCGGTTGCGCGTCCCTTCGGTCCGGATTGGCTCGACACCCACATATTCAATCTCGTGGGTGAGGACGGTGGCCTGAAACTATCGGGAATGCTGCTCGCCGGCACCATGATATTCATACTGGGCATCATCGACGACCTGCACGTGCTGACCCCCTGGATGAAACTGGCGGGCCAGATCGCGACGGCATTGGTCCTGGTCCTGTGTGGCCTGCGCATACAGGCCTTTGTCTTTACGGACCCGGTCAGTTCCTCCCTGGTCACCGTTTTCTGGATGGTGCTCATGATGAACAGCATGAATCTCCTGGATAATATGGACGGCCTCTGCGGTGGGGTGTCCATTATCGCCGCGGCAACCTTCTTCCTTTGCGTACAGCCCTATAGTATTTACATCCTGATACGTATTCTGCTGGTCATCTTTGCCGGCGCCATGGCGGGCTTCCTTTTCTTCAACCTGCCGCCGGCACGCATCTTCATGGGCG
>JAKLHG010000703.1 GCA_022710255.1 Candidatus Hydrogenedentota bacterium | reverse complement strand
AAAACGTTTAAGAGTCTCCTTCAGGCCGTCCAGCACACAGGAGTAGTAGTCCGTGTCTTCCCGCAAAGAGCGCGTGTACGCCGTTATGGCCAAGAGATTTCCCTCATGCTGGAGTATTTCGCCAAGCATGCATTGACAGGCGCCTTCCGGAATTTGATGGCGTCGTGCCCCGGCAAGCACTTTACGTGCTTCCTCCGGGGCGTCCCGCCTTAGCAGAAGCGGTACCAGGCCCAGATAGGCGCGTTCCTGTTGTGGAAAGTTCGTTATTAGATTCCGGTACAACGCTTCCAGTTCGACATACTTATCTCTAAAACGGAGATTTTCAGCATACCTGTATTGGAATGAAGGTTCGTAAGCGTAGCGTTCCGAAAGTTTACGTAGCAGTTCATAAACTTCCTCATCTCCCATTTGGGGTGCGCTGCCCAGGCACTGGATAAACTTGCAGGCAAGTTGAATATCTTCCGTTCCTGTTTTGACAATTTCACGCAACCGCGTAAATTGCCGGACATAATCAATGGGAATGGGATGGGCACGAATATAGTCGAGTTCCTTCTGAAGCGGTTCGGCGCTATCCATGCCATGTTCCCGGCTTTTCTCAATCAAGTGATTGAGCGTGCCCTCCTGCAGGTATTCATGATTTCCAAGCAGCGTTAGGATATCGGCCAACGCAGGGAACGGTGCGGCTGTGTCTTCGTGCCGGCGCACCCAGTCCGGCATTTTCGGGCACATTTGTTCAAAAAAAGTGCGCGCCAGCACATACATGCCCGAGGGGCGCAGGTGACAGCCGTCCGCGAAAGATTCATTGCCCGGTGTGGCATGAGGGGCCGCCGCTTCCAGAGCGGCCCCTCCGTCCACGAGGTCCACATTATGCCCCTCGTAGCCGTTTACCGCCTTTCGAATGGTCGCGTTGAAGGCGTGTTTCGCCCGCACCCAGGCAAAAGAATCGCCCTCCAGAGACTTCTCATACAGCATACGCGCCTGCTCATAATTCCCAAGGGCCCAGTGGCAGGTGGCCTGCCGGAAGAAAAGGTAGGGGCTTGATTTCGTAAGGGTTTCCATGCTCGCGTACAGGCGCAGGGCTTCTTCCCATTGGCCATTCGCCTCCAGGGTTTTCCCCTCACGAAGATTGTTTTCAAATGCGTCCCGTTCTTCTTCTGAAAGGATATCCCAAATCAACTTGGGTTGGGGCGGCCAGTGGCGCAGATTGGCTCCCAGCGTGCTGACGAATACCTCCGCGTCCGCACCGGCAGCGGCAAGAAACATGTCACGCAGATTGTACTCATAATTGCGCCAGATTTGTGACAGGCGCGGGTCTTCCGGGGATACATCCTCCGGTATGCCTTGATTTTTGGATTTCATGTTTTTTCCCCGGGCCGCTTTGTCCAGCCACTGTCCCAGTCGAAACCGGCGCATTCCCTGGTGCAGTCGGATTTCCAATGGGCTCATTACCCGGCCCCGGCGTGCCAGGTGCCCGGTAACCAGGCCATAAGGCCCGTGCACTTCGTTGTTGCCCATATAAATGACATAGGCATCGGGATGCATCCGGGCGCAATCCCGGGCGAGGGGCCGCATGATCGAGGAGTTCAGGCCGGCATTTGCCAGGTTATATACTTCGAAACGCACCCCCGGAAAGCGTTTCAGCAACATGACTTGCAGCATCTGCGAAAAGGAAGCGCTGTGCATCCAGCCGGCGGCCGCTGAACTTCCGAACACGAAAATACGATAGGTTCCCGGTTCCTTTGCTTCCGGAATGGCAAATTCTACAGGAATGTTTCCCGTATCCACGGGGCGGCTGAACAGGTGATATAAATTTTCCAGATTACAGAGATAAATGCGACCCCAATCTGTGTTCAGAACCTGAAAAGGGGCGGTATCCATACCGTAGCCCACGGCGCGCAAACTTAACTCGAGCCCGGCAAGGATAAACAGGGGGATGATGCACCACAAAAAAATTATAAAGGCAACACGCCGCCAAACGTTTCTCGGATGTGGTGGGTGATGATGCGAGTTCTTGCTCAATCGGCATTAACCAAAGTTGATTTTTTCAGAAACATATCCTACAACCATCCTATGCTTCGTCCGGGACTTCGCCCGGAAGAAGAGGCGCCTTCGGCGCAACTATCTTTGTATTGTGTTACTGGGAGCGCCGGCATCCTTGCCGGCAT
>JAKLHG010000702.1 GCA_022710255.1 Candidatus Hydrogenedentota bacterium | reverse complement strand
CACGCAGGCCAGAATGACGGAGAACCCGGTGATACAGAACGCACCGGGCAAACCCATCCCGGCAAGCAGTATCAAGGCAGGCGCGCAGGAATGGGCGAACAGAGTTTTTGCCATGGCCAGGCCGCTTCCCCTGCTTTCCGTGAAGCGAGCCCAGGCGGATACGGTGAGCAATATGCCCAGACTCCCGATGGCGGTAAGGCTCATGGTCATACTATCCCTGACTACAAGTATGTCCCTGAGATACATCACATAGACCGCGTGAAACCACACAATACCCGAAAAGGCTAAGGTTGAAATTAAAAGAAAGGCGAGGAAGTTTCGGTCGCGGGTGGCGCGGATATACGCGCGCAGGCCGATGTGTGCGTCGATATCCTGCATACCCGCACCGCCGGGAACCCGCTTCATCCAAATCAGGCTTATAAATCCCATGAATATACCTATCCCGAAAATAAGCATAAACCGGGATATGCCGGGGTCGTCTACGGCCAGCAACCGCGCCTGCAGAAAGAGCACCGCTACGTTGATTAATTGGGTAATGGAGGTTTCCGTGCTGAAGTAGGTCGCGCGCAGGGGAACCGGCACAATTTCATGGAGCCACGGAAGCCATCCGCCGGCGCCGATGGCGCGCATGATGCAGAAGCCCAGGATGGAGACCGTCAGTACGATCCAGGCCAGCACTTTGGTATCGCTTGCCAGGGAGAGGGGCAACAGGAAAATCAGGCAGGCGATTACATTTCGCAGGCACCAGGCCCAAAGCATTATCCGTTTCGGTCCGACACGCACAATCAACGGCAGGGTAAACAGCAGCAGCAAGGATGTAAAGGGCAGGAAAGAAAGGAGCAGGCCCACCAGCGATTCCGGCATTTCGATCTTGCGCGCGAGCAGAATCATGGCCGGCCCCACAATGTTCTGCCAGGAGACAACATTGATGGCCACGTATATCAGAAACCGTTTGGGCGGGGGGCCCAGCGCTCTTAATCCGGATACTATTGGAATGTTCATGCTTGACATCGGTTCATTGGAGGTCTGCTTACAGGGACTAAAACTTGATATCGGCCACGGAATTCAACACGTGGGTCGGCTTGAAGGGGTAGGTTTTCAGGTCGCTCCGGGCGGTGACGCCGCTGAGGACCAGGATGGTGTCCATACCCGCCTGCATCCCGGCGATAACATCGGTATCCATACGGTCGCCTACCATCACCGTATTCCGGGAATGCGTTTCCAGGTAATTCATGGCATAGCGCATCATGAGCGGTGCGGGCTTGCCGATGAAGAAGGGCGCACGCCCCGTGCTTTTTTCGATTAAAGCCGCCATGGCGCCGCATGCGGGCACGATACCGCCCTCGGAAGGGCCCGAAGAGTCGGGATTGGTGGCGATAAACCGGGCGCCCGCCATGATCAGACGCACCGCCTTGGTCACCTGTTCGAGGTTGTACGTGTGTGTTTCCCCCAGCACCACGTAGGCGGGTTTATGATCCGTAATAATATAACCGATTTCATGGAGCGCGCTGGTCAGGCCGCTCTCCCCGATGACGAAGGCGGTTCCCCGCGGATGCTGCCCGTGCAGGAACGATGCCGTTGCCATCGCCGAAGTGTAAATATTTTCCCGGGGGATATCCAGACCCATGGCATGCAGGCGATAGGCCAGGTCCGCCGGGGAATAGAGCGGGTTGTTGGTGACAACGAGAAACTTCAGGGAGTGTTGTTTCAGCCGGCTGATAAAGTCCCGGGCGCCGGGAAGCGGATTGCGCCCCCGGACCAGAACACCGTCCATATCGATAAGAAAATTTTTTTTTGCCAGTTTCATTCTTCGTCTGCCTCTTCAGGGACGTCCGCCCCGAATCTAATCACGGGGTGGACAACAGCGTCCGTTTGAAGATTTCCAGGGCGACCGCCGCCGCGGCATCATCAATGTCGCGGTGAAATACCACCCGTATCCGGTCGTCGCCGTGGGGAAGCACCAGCACACCGTGCTGTTTGAGGACAGCCGTTGCGGCGGCAGGATCGGCTGCTTTGAGGTAAAGGATATTGGTCGGCGACGGCAGGCAGAAGTTCACGCCTTCCGCTTCGAGCGCCCGCCGGAACGCGCGCGCCCGCCGGTGGTCCTCCTTCAGATCGGGCAGATGATGTTCAAGCGCGTATAATCCGGCTGCAGCCAGAATGCCCG
>JAKLHG010000701.1 GCA_022710255.1 Candidatus Hydrogenedentota bacterium | reverse complement strand
GATACGGGTATCGTTGGCAAGTCCAACTCCCTCACCGATATTGTGAAAACCGTCCATCGAGAATTGATGGAGGGGGATGCGTCTTATTTCCGCATACCCGACAGCGCCCGGGCGGTGGCGCAGTGTTTAATTACCTACGAGAGCAGCCACCGTCCCCACGATATCGGCCATTTTGTCACCCACGATTATCGCAATACCAGTCTTTGGGTGCAGCTGAAAAGCGGCAACAATCAGGATATGAAACAGGTGCAGGAAAAGATGGACGCTTTCATCGCCGCGAATCCGCCGCCTTTCAATCTTAAGCACCATTGGTTCGGGCTGACGTACATCAATGTCGTCTGGCAGGAAAAGATGGTGGTCGGCATGCTGCAGTCGTTTCTCGGAAGTTTTTTGATTGTGTTGTTGATGATGGTCATTCTTTTCCGCTCGGGTTTGTGGGGACTGCTTTCCATGATCCCGCTCACCGTCACCATCGGTTTCATTTACGGTATGGTCGGCCTGGTCGGCAAGGATTATGATATGCCCGTGGCCGTGTTATCTTCCCTGACGCTGGGACTGGCGGTGGACTTTGCCATTCATTTTCTTTCGCGCACCCGCGACCTCTATGGAATGCATGGTTCCTGGCAGGCCGTTTACCCCGTCATGTTCGGCGAACCCGCCCGTGCCATTGTGCGCAATGTAATCGCAGTCGCCATAGGTTTCACGCCACTGCTGTTGGCGCCTTTGGTGCCGTATAACACGGTTGGCATTTTCATGGCCGCCATTCTCGGCGTATCCGGCGTGGCTACCCTTTTTATTTTGCCTTCATTAATGCGATACCTGGAACCGCTGCTTTTTCCGAAGAATCAAGTGTGCCGGATTACCTGCCGTTGCGGCACTTGTATTGTAACCGCCGCCGTTGCGGCCGCAACCGTTGTTATAAACGTACAGCAATTTCTTAAGGCGAGTTGGACAACCTTGTCCCTAATCAGTCTGGCAGTCGTATTTCTTGCCACCGGGTGGTGTTATTTGATGTCGCGGCGCACAAAATGCGTTGAACCCGCGGCCTGTACGCCCCCGGAAAAATAATCGGAGCCTGTCGGGCGAAGGGCGGCGATTCCCGCGACATGTGGCACGGCGCCGCCGGTATGGAATACAATGATGACAGGAGCAACCCCCGGAATTTTTTGAGAACGAAGAAAAGGAGACCTTTAAGATGAGGATTTTAAAATCGTCTGTGTTGTTATGGTCGGTGCTACTGATTCTTGTCGCGCAAAACAGCCGCGCGGAGGAGACACTCACCGTGGATGAAATCGTCAAGAAAACCAATCAGACCGTCTACTATCAGGGGCAGGATGGCCGCGCGCAGGTGAAGATGACCATCAAAGATCAACAGGGCAACACGCGTGAGCGCGAGTTTGTCATCCTGCGGCGGAATATGGACGATAAGAATGAGGAACAGAACTTTTATGTTTATTTTAAAAATCCTGCGGACGTGCGCGAGATGGTGTTCATGGTGTGGAAACATATAGGCAAGGATGACGATCGCTGGATGTATCTTCCCGCGCTGGATGTGGTGCGCCAAATCGCCTCCAGCGACAAACGCACCAGTTTCGTGGGTTCGACCTTCTTCTATGAGGATGTTTCAGGACGCAGCCTGCTCGAAGACAACCACGAGTTGGTGGAAACGACGGATAACTACTACGTGGTAAAAAATACCCCCAAGAATCCTGCCTCTGTTGAGTTTGACTCGTTTACCATGTACATTCATAAGACGACATTCGTTCCGGTAAAGGTGGAATTTGAAAAGGGAGGCAAGGTATACCGTGTCAGTGAGGCGCGCAAGGTGGAAACCATCAGCGGTTTTCCGACCGTAACCCAATCCTCCATGAAGGATTTGAACAGCGGCACCGAAACCACACTGGACTATCTGAAGGTGGAATACAATATTGGCATACCTGATTCTATTTTTACGGAACGATTCATGCGGCGCGCGCCCCGTCAATATATTGAGTAATGCCAAGCATTTTCCTGCTCTATAGCATCTACAATTATCGGTTTCAGGGAGCGGTGAATACACGTTCAGACTTCCTGACCTCGACAGAGTTTTGACATGGTTTTTCGGAAAACAGTATTACACAAAAGTTTGACGCAAAAGACCGTAAAGAAGGGACAGACTACCAAATAGCAA
>JAKLHG010000700.1 GCA_022710255.1 Candidatus Hydrogenedentota bacterium | reverse complement strand
CCGAAGGAAGGATTCTCAGAAACGACGTGCCGGGCCATGGCCTCCGCGAGCGCAAGATCGCCTGTCTGAATTAAATCAAGTGGATACGTTACCCTGCCCATGGCGCTGACACCCGGCCATGTGCCTACGCACCGCTCCAAGGTCCGCAGCATCTCCTGTCTTCTTTCCCCAACCGTATCCTGCAGGCCGAGATCTGCTAGAACCTGGTTGTAATCGCACAACCAGGATTCCGGCGACAGGTTTGTAACCGGATGATTTTGCCATTCGGAAGATGGACGGATGCGTGCAACCGCCATGTTAAAGCCGCCCGGAAACTCCCGGATGTCGCAAGTCAAACCCCGCGACCGTAAGGTTTCCGCGAGCAAGGGTATCAGTTCGATACCAGGAAACCACTCATTCCAAAAGCGTGTTTCCATCAAAAGCCAGGCAGAGGCTGTGGCGGCCGATTCTTTCTGTTGGGTGAAAAACTGTGCGGCCTCATCAGACGCAGCGATCAGGGTATTCGCGCGGCGTATTTCCAATGCGCTATCGGAAAAATAAGGCAGTCTGCGCGACATCGGGCCGTTCCACCATAGATCCAGGACAATATCCTCCACGGCTGCATTTTCCTTGACATAAGCCGCCCCGGCACGCCAATCGGTCCGTGTGCTTCCAGGCAAAAATAGCAGACACTGATATCCGTACAAAACGACAAGCACCCCAACGGCCGTACGAAAAGAACGGCTGGGCAGTCGGGACAAGAGGAGTCCTATTATGGTGTATATGCCGATGGTGGCGTAAATATCGTGTCCGTAGTCGGAAAAATTGGCCGAAGTAAGTAACGTGAGCGTTGCCAGGATTACAGAGGGAATGAAAATAATCGATAACAGCAACACCCATTCCGCCCGTTTATCAGCAGATGATTCTTCGTGGGAACCCGATTTTTTCTGCCGGAGGCGGCTGCCCATCAAGGCGAACAAGGCAATGCACACCAGAATAAGAAGCGTCAAAGCCAGATCAAAAAACGTTCGCATCCCCAAAATCGCTGTCAACCACGAGGGGACAGCAGGGGATGTACCGGATTCAAACCATGGCCAGATGCCCGTATGCCACCGAAGCACATCGGCGCAAAAAGAACGAAGTAACAGCGCGGGGAACAACCTGGCAACCAGTAAAAACGGAGACAAACCCAAATCAGGGTGATAGGCTTCTGATAAATGCGGTTTGACGAGAATGGCAATCAACAATAGCGCAACAAAGACTGTCTGGGCCGCAGCCCACCTTACAAAGACTTTATATTCCTTTCGTCCCAGTAGATACAGTCCTTGAGGAAGGAGAAACAACACACCGAAAAGATGGGTAAATATTAGCAACCCGTTAAAAACATAGTTCAGGAAGAGCCATCGTCGGAAGCCGTTATCCCGCCACTTTAGCAGACCCCAAAGGGCCATCAGGCAACACATGAACAACAGGCTGTAAGGGCGGATTTCCTGATTATGCCATATATGTTGCGGTGACAACGCGAGGCACAGGGCGGCAATCAGTCCCGCCCGCCGTCCGCCCAGGCGGCAGCCCAAGCCATACAGTAACAATATAGAAATGAGGCCCGGGACCACACTGAATGCTCTAATGACCGGTATATTCCCAGAGACGAGGGTGGCTGATGTATAAAGTAATGCAAGATACGCGGGGGTTATCGCCATTTCCGCCACATAGATAAATAAATTCCTGAGATATTCCCAAAAAGTTTCGCAGGGAAGGGCGACATAAAAAAGCCATTCGTCAAACCAAACGGAATGTTGGAAGATGCGGTAAATGCGTAGGAAAAAGGCCGCCACAAAAACAAGGCAGAAGCACTTGTTCCGTTGGAGTAAAGAGAAGAATGGGGAGATATGCGTCTTTAAACGAAACATTCTATGGCAGGAACTCGGTTTTCAGAGTTAATCTTATTTTGGGTGAAAGTGTACAAGTATTGGCTGTGAATCCGTCGATCTACAGACCGTCATTTCAAAAGGAGCATGAAATCGTTGACGAAATACTTACAAGAATATCGGTTGCCTTATGATGTTAAAATTCTGGTTCAGGGTAACAAATAGGAACATGAAGGTGCAATATGGTGGACAGGATATGTGCAGACCGGGTCATTGTCAAAACTCTTTAGAACCCCCAGGGCAGACGCATTTAAATTCCCA
>JAKLHG010000070.1 GCA_022710255.1 Candidatus Hydrogenedentota bacterium | reverse complement strand
AACCTTCCTTATTGGCGTCGGTTCCTTTCAGTGTAAGCTTCAACAAGCCCGTTACGGGTTTCACGGCAACCGACATCGCATTGAATGTGGTCACCGGCGCCGGTTCGGCGCAGGTGATCAACTTCGCGGGCAGCGGCGCGGCCTATTCCTTCGATATCCTGGTGACGCGGAGCCAGACCATCACGGTGGCCATTTCCATACCGGCGGGGGTCGCCTTCGACGCCTCGAACCGTCCGAACCTGCCGGCGGCGTATATGGACGGCGCGGATAATGCCTATGCCTTCGAGTATGTTTCAGGACCGGGGAATCCCGGAGATCTGTATGAAAGTGACGGGTCCCTGGGCAGTCTTTCAGTTTCAGCAGGCGCCACCATCACCATCAACACTGGCGCTACGCCCCCAACCCTGCAAGTGAATGCAGCCCCGCCGATAAACGGGCAGGTCATGTCCGTGGATGGAGGCAATGTCGCCAAATTCAATTTTGCCTCGGTTGAGGTGCCGGCCGGCGTGACCGTCAGCGTTTCCGGCAACCGGCCGCTAGCGCTGGTCGCTTCGGGCGACATGACCTGGAACACCAGCCTGAACGTTTCGGGCGCAGTGCCCGGCCGTGCGGGCGGCGGTGCGGGCGGCGGCGGCGGTTCGGGCGGCGCGGGCGGCGCGGGCGGTACCGGCGCCACCACGGGCGGCACCGGCGGCGCCGGCGGTACCGGCGGCAGTGGCGGTGCCGGCGGCGATGGCGGCAAGGGCGGGGATGCCTTGGTTGCTTCCCCCGGCGGCGCCGGCGGCGCGGGCGGCGGCGCGGTCGTGCTGGCAGCGCGCGGCCTGCTCGCGTTTGGCGGCGTGGTGGATATTTCATCCGGATTGAGCACGGCGGGCGGTCCCCAGAAAGACGCCCAATCCGGCAACGCGGGCTCGGGCTTTGGCACGGGATCAGGCACCACCCTCGGCGCGGGCGGCGGCCAGGGCACGTGGTGGACTTCTTTTTATGGATGCTGGCCTACCAATGTCAACGGTGGCACCGGCGGCAATGGCGGTACGGGCGCCCAGGGCGGTACCGGCGGCGATGGCGGTGACAGCGGCGCCTCCGGCGCGGGCGGCGACGGCGGCCTGGGCTCGCCGGGCATGGTGAAACTGCACGGTTCCGTGGTGCTGGCCGGCGGCGCGGTCAATTGCGACAACCATACGGCAAGCACGGATAACGGCCTGCGCGGACGCGCCACGCTTATCACCAATATGGCCAATCCGGCGATGCCTTCCTTCTCGGATAGCTATCTGGCGGGCACGACCACCAATAATGCGTGGCTGCGCTCGAGTGCGCCATACAACGCCTTGCTGCAGGTGCCGATGCTGCCGCATCTGGTAGGCGGCGTGGCCACGGGCGGGTACACACTGTCCGACTTCTGGAACAGACCGGCCTTCAACGCCCTGCATACCGGCGTGCCCTCGCTGGAAGTGGTAAGACTGGGCGGCGGGAATTCCCCCTTCCTGAATTTCGATCAGGTCTTTATCGTAAACAACTCCGGCAAACTCATCAATGGGGTTACCGTAACCATTCAGGGTTATGCGCCGTACCTGCTCGGCACGATGGTCGCCGGTTCCATCTGGACCACCACGGTGCCTTCGGACGCCGGCGTTAGCGTTTCCGCGCCGCTCTTCGTTGCCCTCGCCGAGGAGGAGATATACACCTATGTCGGGGAACCTTTCTCCCTGACCGCGATCACGGATGGCGGCATTACGCCCATGCTGTATCGCTGGACGCGAAGTGGTTCCACCGTCCAGGAAGGCGGCGCCTCTTCTTACGAAATCTATACTGCGGTAGTGAGCGACAGCGGCCTCTACAGGGTCACCGTAACGGACGCTCTTGCGCAGGTCGCGTCAAACACGCCGGATGTGCCCGTATATGTTGCCGAATCCATCACTGTCACCGCGCCGCCTCAGTCTGCCACCGTGCCGGTGAACAGTGCGCATGTGTTTACCGTAATTGCCTCTGGCGGGCATGGGGCGCTGCAGTATGACTGGCGCAAGGACGGTATCAGCCTGGGCGCGCCGGACCAGCCCTTCCTTACGATTGATCCCGTTGTCGCGGAAAGTGAAGGCGATTACGACGTGGTGATTACCGACATGCTGGGCGTTGCGCCTCAGGGGAGGGTCATCAGTCCGTCTCCGGCGGCCACGCTTACCGTGTCCTACCCCTTGACGGTGACCGGGCCGGAAGAAGTGGTTGCCTACGACGACGAGGGAGAGGCCGTTTTCACCATCGGCGTAACGGGAGGCGTGGCGCCTTATGCCTATGAATGGCGTTACAACAATGTGGCCCTGTCGCCTGCCCAGCAGCCGAACGGCCCGGTGCTGACGCTTGCCGCGCCCTTGGTGGCCCAGGCAGGCCCCTACCGTTGCATCGTAACCGACGCGGCCCTTCCCCAGGCGTCGCAACCTTCAGAAACGGCTCACTTGTACGTATACCCCCGGCTTGCTATTACAGTACAGCCTGCGGGCGGCAGTTATACGCAGGGCTCGACGGCAATCCTGGCCGCCACGGTGACCGGAGGCGTACCGACACTGACCTATGTCTGGCGCAAGGAGGGACAGCCCCTTCCGGTGGAGGAACAGCCCAGAAGCAGCATGCTGACCTTGACCGACCTCCAGTTCAGTGATGCGGGCGACTATGAACTGGTGGTATATGACGGCCATACCGATGATATCACATCGCAGCCCGCGACCCTCACCGTAGTCTCTCTACCTGAAGGAGAAGATGAAGGTGAGGGCGAGCCGCCAGCCGAAGGCGAAGGAGAACCACCCGTCGAGGGCGAAGGCGAGCCGCCAGCCGAAGGGGAGGTTGAGTTCTGGCTGGAATATAACGGGCCCAATCCCGTAACCATCTATGCAGGCGACCCTGTCGAGATTAAGGTAATCCCGCACGATGGCACGGGCACGGTCACGTTCCAGTGGTACCGTGTTATGGAGGATCTTTCCCTGGTGCTTCTTGAGGGACAAGACAAGGATACCTTGGTGTTTGACCCCGTATCCATGGAAGATGCCGGCAACTATCAGTGCATGGCAACCGATACGATTGCAGGCGCAGCCCAATCACCAATAATCATGCTGGTTACAGAGCACGGTCTGCCGATCACAGGAACGGTACCGCTGTTGATGCTTGCGTTGACGCTCGCCTTTGTCGGTGTATCAAGTTTAAGTCTTAGCAAATGTCAGCCTTTCAGCACACGGAGCCGTAACGACTGAAGTGCTGTAGGTTTGTCGGACAAAATCGGGCAGTCTCGGATAGGTCAGACAACCATCTGTTTCCAGGATATGTCCACGGATATCTCTGCAAAATTCTGAAACATCTTCCTAAGTCCGCATGTAAGAAGCCGAATTGGCGGAGTGAAGCCTATAATCATAAAGAACGTAGAAGCGGCATCCTGCCGCTTTACATCAAGAAACGCACGTCGGCCGCAGGTACAATGGAAGTGGCAGGCTGCCACTTCTATGATACTAGCTATTTCTTAGGTGCGGATTAAGGGTCTTCCAGTTGTATTTAACCGTACTCACCCGTTAAAGTACCTACAGGTATTTGGAACGTCCGCGTTCAGTCCTTCCGGTCAGAAAAAGGGACAAAACGCAACGTTGGAGGACTGCTGAAATGGAACATGGCCGTTTATTTATATTTTTGTTTGCTCTGGGAATGTCTTGTCGTATCTTGTCCGCAATTGCTGCTGATGCTCCGCCATCGCGAGAAGAAGAGGCTTACACTTCTCCCTCTGTGGAAACGGCCGGTCCCGATGTACCGGGATGCGCGGCAAGCATCCCATTTCGCCCGCTGACCTCAGGTCCGAAAGCGCATTGGTTTGCTTATTACGACAAACATCAATTTGATCCTTCGGACCGGTATGTATTGGGTATGGAAGTTGGGTTCGAGGACCGCGCACCGGGACCGGAGGATGCTAGTATACTGGGCATGGTAGACCTGCGTGATGGCGACAAATGGATTCCTTTTGCCGAGTCCACTGCCTGGTGCTGGCAGCAGGGCTGTATGCTGCAATGGCTGCCTGGGACGGACGCCGAAGTCATCTATAACGCCCGCGAAGGCGGCCGCTATATCAGCGTAATCCAAAACGTGTTTACCGGGGAGAAACGTGTGTTGCCCAAGCCGGTGTATGCCGTTAGTCCCGACGGGAAAACCGCCGTGGGGCTCAATTTCGCCCGCGTTAACGATACTCGCCCCGGTTACGGATACAGCGGCATTCCGGACGCGGGGGCCGCGGAACACTACCCGGACAACGATGGCATCTATACCCTTGACCTGGTTACGGGGGAATCCCGGCTGATTATTACCCTTGCCCAGGTCGCTACAGCCTACGCTGATGAGACAACAGACGACGGCAAACACTGGTTCAATCATCTCCTGTTCAATACGGACGGGTCGCGGTTTATTTTTTTGCACCGCTGGCACCGCCCCGACGGCAAGGGACGATATACGCACGGATTTACCGCACGGCCCGATGGCGGGGACATCTTCCGTTTCAACGGTCATGGTATGGTGTCCCATTTCATCTGGCGTGATCCGCAGCATCTGCTGGCCTGGTCGCACGAACCGGATTCGGGCAACAAATTTCATGTATATAAAGACAAGACCGATGAGGTTACCGTAGTAGGCGAGGGCACATTGACCACGGACGGGCATTGTACCTACTCTCCCTGTGGTAAATGGATTCTGAGCGACACCTATCCCGACCGGAAAAACATGCAAACCCTGATACTGTATCGGGTGGCGGACGGCAAGCGGATTGACTTGGGCCGGTTTTTTCAGGAAAAACCACAGGACATTCAGCTGCGTTGCGACTTGCATCCCCGCTGGAGCCGCGACGGGAATTATATTTGTATTGATTCCAAATGTTCCGGGCAGCGCCAGATGTACCTGCTTGATGTTGCCGAAATTCTTGGCCGGACGGATTGATGTAATTGTTTTTCATCCGATTACAAAGATTGAATCGCCGTGATGTTTCGGGAAATGCAGATACGTTTTTGTACCTGTATGCTTTGTCTTCATAAAGGAGAAGCGCTTATGAAACCGATTTTTATTCTTGCCCTTTGCATACTTCCCCTGTTTCTCCAAGCGGATGATTCCTTGAAACTGCCCCTGGAGGAAAAGGAGATCCTGCTGGAACAGAATAACGTGGAGCGACACAACATCCTGGGGCTCTATCCCAGTCAGGTGGATGTGCCGCTGGATGGCGGTCCCGTGGATTATTCCACCCTGGGCACCTGCAATATTGCCCACGCCGTCTGCTGGTCGGCGAATTACCTGGCGGGCGCTTCGTATCGCTATGCGTTTTTGAAGCGATCCGGCGCGCCTGCGGACATCGTGGAGAAGGCGCGTGCCCGCGCGGACGAGATCTTCGAGGGTGTTTACCGATGCCAGCTGGTGACAGGCGTTCGCGGGTTGCAGGCAAGGGGGTATGCCTTGGGCCATGGGGAATCCTACGAAGAACGGGGCATCGAACCGTTCAATGATTCCTGGCAACAGGGCGCAGGCGAATATTCCGGCCTGCGCTGGCGTGGAGACCCAAGCCATCATAATTACAGTGATGTCACGGCGGGTCTCGGGCATTACTATGACCTTGCCGCAGAAGGCCCGCAAAAAGACCGGTGCCGTGAGGCAATCGACGCGCTGGTCGGGTACTGGGTGGACAACGACTGCAAGGTTGTGCATATCGACGGCAAGAAGTTCACGCCCATCCTGGGTTTTCATGACGGGAAAACATTGAACACGCGTATCATGATGGCCATTGCCGGGGCCAAGACCGCGCTCCATGCCACGGGAAATGCCAAGTACCAGGAGATGTATGAACGCCTGATCGGCCAGTTCGGTGTGCGTGGGCTGAAGCAATTCACGACGGAAAAAGACTTCGATGATGCCGAGCACGTGTTCTGCCATCTGGAAAACTTGTTCCGCATCGAAACGGACCCGGAATTGCTGGCGGCTTACCGCGTTGTGCTGGACGGGCTCTGGGCCAACCACAAGGACGACGCGCAAACCCTGTTCACCTATATTTACCTGAGCCTGACGCCTGACGCACCGGACCGCGACAAGGCGCTGAAAGAGGGGTTGTACTCCCTGCAGACGTGGCCGACGGACATGATTTTCCAACCCACCATGAGTAGCCTGAACCCCGACCTGAAGCCGCCGTACCCCATGTACGCCGTCGCCTGGGACAACGAATACATCTGGAAGGGAAACCTGCTCCGTCCTGACGGCTGGCTCAGCCGAATTGTTGCCGGTGTGGCCGTACCCCGGGAAGACCCCCTGGTGATTTATGCCTTTGACAGCCATGGTGACTTGTATCAATCAAGGGATGGCGCGGCCACGGCGGCGGGCTGGCGCAACATTGACGCAGGGCTGCCTTCGCCCGTGCGTGCCGCGGCGGCGGGCCCGGACGTGAGGATGATATATGTCGCCTGTGACGACGGCTTTTACGCTTCCCTGACCGGCGGTTATCGCTGGCAGCGTCTTGAGGTACCGGAGAGAGGCGGCAAGCCTGTAAGCGTGCACATCGTGCCCGGCGAAAAGAACACCCTCTTTGCCGTTCGGGAAAAATCTGTCTACCAGACACTCTTCAACCGGGATCGGAACTTCGGCAAAAAATGGGAAGAAGTGATAGAAGCGCCTAATGCACCTGAAACCGCCCTGCGTTTCAAGGCTGACACAAACGGCGTACTGAAAAGCGATGACGGCGGAAACACGTGGGCTTTGAAAACCGACGGGCTGCGCATTCCCCGGGCAATGACAGTATTCGCGCTTGAAAATACGGACTGGGTATTTGCGGGCACCCCGGCCGGGCTCTATCTTTCCAAAGACGGTGGCGAACACTGGGAGGACGGTCATCTGGTTCTGCAATTCGTCAAGAATGTGCGGCGCGACCTTGGCGGTGCGGCGTTCATAGACGCCTACTGGCGGGGCCGGTATTACGGGTTTATTTCCGATGAAACGGCAAAAACACCCATGTCTTGAGTTGTACGGAGAATGTGTGTGGTAATTCCGGCAGATAACCCTGACGCTCATGTAACCCGCCCGGGGGTGGACTTCCCCCGGCCTTCCCAAACCTATATCATGGCGAGTGCCGGCGTGCTGGTCCTGGCGTTTCTGTTGCGCGTCTGGAACCTCGGCGCGGCTTCGCTCTGGTATGACGAGGCCATGTATGGATGGCTCGCGCGGAAATTTCACCCGGGCTTGCTTTCCGGGCAGTATATGCTGGTAGAACCGCTTTTTGTCTGGCCCTTATCCTGGTGGGTGCGCTGTTCCGACGCTAGCTGGTGGCTTCGATTCCCATCGGTGGTCGCGGGGGTTATGACCGTATACGCGGGGGCTTCCACGGCAGGCAGAATTGCAGGAAAGCGGGCTACCCTTTGTACGGCCCTTGTACTGGCCATGGCACCGGCGCTCATCTACTACAGCCGTGATGCGAAAATGTATGCCTGGGTGTTTTTATGGGTCATATGCGTTGTTCGGGGAGCTCTCCTGTATGGGGTATCGCCCCATCGCCTGAGGTACCTCGCTCTGTACATCGCTGCCGGAACGGCCCTTTGTTATACCCATTTTGCCGCACCCCTGTTCCTTGCCGTTTCCGGCCTGGGATTCCTCGCGTGTTTCGCAAGAACCTTTCGCGTAGTCTTGCGGTGGTTTATGGCGAACGCGCTCATCATTGTATTGGCACTGCCGTTTATTATCGTGGAAGTGCGCTATCAGTCCGCCATGCGCGGTTATGTGTTTCATGCGCCTCCTCCAGACCTCTATGCCTTGTACATAACGCTGGCGCACTTTTTCACCGCCTATACGGCTTCCGAAGCATTGCCGGCCGCGACGCTCTTGTTTTTCAGCGCGCTGATTCTCCTTGGCCTGTTTCGGGGCTCCGGCCTGCGGATGTCCCTGGCGTTCCTGGTACTGCTTGGCCTGGGTCCCGCGCTGATACTGTTTGTCGTGTCATCTCTTGCGCCCTGGTCTTTGTTTGTGGACAGGTATGTCATGGCTTCCGCATTGCCCTTGTTGGTCGCCGCGTCCCTTGCCCTGACCTTGACGAAAAGCCGCCTTCCCTTCACAATCGGGTTACTGTGCTGTCTTTTCCTGTCGGCCTATGGTCTTCCGGACCTTTACCACCATACGCTTCCAAAGGATTATCGACTGCGCCGCGGCTTGATTGCGCGTCCTGATGCACCACGAATGGCGGACATTCTCCGGGAACATGCCGGGGAAGGCGCTATTGTGCTGCACCCCTCGTGGGAAACGGAACCTGTTCTCAAGTGGTATGCGCCCGAGTTTCATCACATCCTCGCCGACTACCAGAATTCCATGAGAACCGCCCTTTCCAATCTTGCGCCGCCCAAGTACCTGGCATTTTATGGGTGGAATCCTGTGGATGTGCGCCGTGTTGTGGCGTCAGATTCCCGCGTATGGTTGACGCTTCCTGCGGGGGAGGACGCGCTGATAGACCGGTATAGCGGTATTATTGAAGAACTGTCGAGACGAGGCAAAATGGTGTTTAGCGAGGTTTGTGGTGCGGCGATACTGCAATGCTACGATCTCCACGCAGCCGAAGATGGTTCCGGCTGGATTCGCGACAAGGCGATGATTCCCGTTCCCGGCACGCCCGGGGGCAAAGGAATCGAATTCAGCCTGGTTCCCGCACCGCAGCCGGATGCGGCGGCTTACGAATTATCGGTCCGGAATCAGACGAACCGGGAGGTGTCTTTTCAGTTTGAGGCCGTGCCTTGTGCCGTTGCGGTTCCCGCATCCGCACTGTCATCTCGCCAGGACAACGAAAGCAACTGGTCGCGCGGGGTTTATATGGCCGCCGGAGTATACCGGATGGCGGCCATCTTTCGTGCCCACCCAAAGGTGGCCCGGGGGGACGACCTGGCGGCATGCCTTGAAGCGCCGCCGGGTGTGTATGCCGTTTACCTTGAACGCACCATGGAGGGACGGGGGTATACCGTCCCTGCCGCCGAAATCCACCTCCAGGTCACGGGAACGCCATCCGGAGCCTTTGTGTCCGCAGGCCATGACGGTACGGGCCCGGGAGGCTGGAGGTGGGAACGACTGGGCGTCATACGGTCGACGGGGGACTATACAGGTCTGGTGCTTTCCGCAAAGCTTCCTGAACAGCGGTCGGAAGCCTATGCCGTGTTCAGCCAACTGGCCTTTATCAGGGAGGAGAACGAATCCGCAGGACCAGTTCCGTTCCTTCCAGAACGGGCGACGATGGCGTGCCCGTCCAATAGTGCCATCACCAGGGGGCTGCCCGCTTTGGGCTTTCCAGACTGTATGATTGTTCAGGGAACCGTTATGGACGCTTGTGTCAGCCTGGTCAATACGCGGGTGAATGCTATCGCGCTCCTGCCGTATTCCCGTTGCTCTGCCACGCTCACGGCGCCATAAGGTGCTGTAAACGGAACAGGCGTCGGGGGAAACCACTGTCCGCGTGTCAGGGCGTTAATGTCCAGCAGAGCGGCGGCGCCTGAAGTTCATCATAGGTATAGCGTTCTCCGTTCTGCCACAAGTAAGCAGCGCGTATGGCCCAGGCGATTGAGTTGCCGCCTTGCTGCCACCCGAACAAGTACGCAATCGTTTCACTTATATCGAGACGCCAGTCGGCATTTAAATCCGCCGCATGAGGAAGCTGCTGCTCCCCCTCGACGGCGTCTTCCAGGTAAGTGAATGCTTCGGATTTTGTGTCGGCGCCTGCATCGGGATTGATGATGGTTACATCCACTGTTCCGGGGGCATGGGGCGGCAGCATGCAGGACACATAGCGGCTGCCGTATCCATAGCTGAGGACCTGAACCTCTGTGGCGGCGCTGTCATCAAACAGGACCTGGGTAGTCCCCTGCGATTGGAAACCGTCGCCGTTCAGGGTTATGGTGATGCCGCCGGATTCGGAACCTGTATCCGGGGAGAGATACGTAATCTGCGGCGGTTGAGTTTCCGTTTTCACATAGGTGAAGGCTGACGGTTTTGTGCACAGGGTGCCGCCGGGGTTAATGACGGTCACGTCCACGGTTCCCGGTGTATGCGCCGGAAGGATACAGGTTATGTACAGGAACCCATAGCCGGAATTAACTGTAATTACGTTTGTAGCCGCAGTATCACCAAAAAGTACCCGTGTTGTTCCCGCAACCATAAAACCGTGTCCGGAAATGCTTATCTGGATGCCGCCGTCCGAGGGCCCTTTGGAGGGGTTTACGGAAGTAATTACGGGGGTCGGGACGGAGATATACCGGGCCGTGACAAGCAACGGACCGGTGATGATGTTGAAAGGTTTATCCCAGTCCTGAAATAACCAGCCTGTCGTCGCGGCTACTTCCGGGGCCAGTGCGGCGCTGCCGTGGGCGACGGCCTGTACAAGTTCGCCGCCGCCCACACGCGTACCCTTGCCGTCTAAATCAAACATGACCGTATAAATCGCCGTGCTGTATCGGGCCGTGACGGTCAACGGTCCGGTGATTTCATTAAAGGAAGTATTCCATCCTTCAAAGACCCAGCCTGTAAAGGCAACCACTTCAGGGGCTAGTGCGGCTGCCCCATGAGCGACAGTCTGTATCAGTTCACCGCCGCCGGCGCGGGCGCCTTTGCCAGCCAGGTCAAAGGTTACCGTATAGGTCGCTATGCCGTATTGCGCGGTGACGGTCAACGGGCTGGTGACTTCATTAAAGGGAATATTCCATCCTTCAAAAACCCAACCCGTGTGGGCTGCCACTTCGGGGGCCAGTGCGGCAGCCCCGTGCACGACGGTCTGTATCAGTTCACCACCGCCTACCCGGGTGCCCTTGTCGCCCAGATTGAATGTAACCGTGTAGGTTGCCTGACTATATCGAGCCGTCACCGTCAGAGATTCCGTAACATTGGTAAAAGGCACATCCCAGCCCTCAAAGATCCACCCTGAATCTCCAACCACAAACGGGGCCACAGCCGATCCGCCATAATTGACCTCTTGAATCAGAGCACCGCCACCGATTCTCCTGCCTTTACCGTCCAGAACGAAAGTAACCGTGCAACTTACCGCGCGGTACCGGGCCATGACGGTCAGCGGGCCTGTTATAGTGTCGAAGGATACTTCCCAGCCATCGAAAATCCAGCCCGGGATAACAGAAAAATCAGGTTCGGTTGCCGCTTCACCATAAGCAACGGTTTGTACAAGTTCGCCGCCGCCTGTCCAGGTACCTTTGCCGTCCAGGTCGAATGTGACCGTATAGGTTATTCTACGGTACCGGGCGGTCACCGTCAGCGGGCCTGTCACCATGTCAAAAGGAATGTCCCATCCGTCAAAAATCCAGCCGACGTAGGGCAATATTTGGGGAGCGAGGGCTGACTCACCGTGGATAACCGTCTGTACAAGTTCGCCTCCACCAACATGTACTCCTTTGCCGTCCAGGTCAAAGGTTACCGTATAGGTCAGGCGCCGGTACTGAGCGAAAATGGTCAATGTACGGGTAACGGTGTCAAATGCCGTGTCCCAACCTAAAAAGACCCAGCCCGGGTGGGCTTCCACTTCAGGGGCGAGTGCCGCCTCACCATAGGTGACGGTCTGTGTCAGTTCGCCGCCGCCGATGCGTGTGCCCTTGCCGTCCAAATCAAAGGTCACAGTATACGTCAATCGTCGGTATTGGGCGACTACGGTCAGCGGGCCGGTAACGGTGTCGAAGGGTGCGTCCCAGCCCTCAAAAACCCAGCCGGGAGCGGCTTCCACCTGCGGGGCGAGGGCGGCTTCACTGTAGGCTATGGTCTGTGTCAGTTCGCCGCCG
>JAKLHG010000007.1:6553-20950 GCA_022710255.1 Candidatus Hydrogenedentota bacterium | reverse complement strand
CCGTATATCTCGCGCTGCCTGAATAATTGGAGCCAGAAAGAATTGTTTGCGGAGTCGGAATGGCGGGAAATGCGCGCGTGCTACTATGGCATGATAACGGAACTGGATGACTGTATTGGCCTGTTATTCGCGTATTTAAAGTCCTCCGGCCAGTGGGACAATACCCTGATTATTTTCAGTTCTGACCACGGCACCTATCTTGGAGACCATTATCTTGCGGGCAAGCCGCATTTCTATGACGCGGCCATACGGGTGCCCATGATTATCCGTGACCCGGGCCGGGAAGCGGATGCGACCCGGGGCGACCTTATGGACGGTTTTGTTGAAGGGGTGGATATCGCTCCAACCATCTGCAGCTACCTGGATCTTCCCCCTCATCCCCGTTTTCAGGGGAAGAGCGTGCTGGAATATGTGCGGGGCAAGCCAGGGGCGGCCTTTAAGCGCGAGATATTCTACGAGTTTTACTACTATAACCTGCTGCGACACACCGAGGGGGTGATTCCCGAAACCTGCCGCTTGTGGCTGGTGCGTGATGCGCATTTCAAGTATGTGCAGTTTGGAGAGGAATCTATGCCGCCGCAACTTTTTGATTTGCAGTGTGATCCGGGAGAATTTGAGAATCTCGCAGGCCGCGCGGACTATGCGCCTCTGGTCGCCGAATACTGCCAGCGGTTGATACGATGGCGCATCCGCAATGAAGACACGCGTATGGAGGCCTGGGCACGGCAGTTTCGCTAGAAAGCACAGGGCTGTTCGCGCTTAGATCGTGTACGAAAAGTCACTTCAACGGCCTGTGCAATTATCGCAACTTATTGAGATTGCTTCGTTTCACTCGCAATGACACCGTATCCAGGTATCCGTCATTGCGAACGAAGTGAAGCAATCTCGACTTTCCGTACACCCTCTTAGAAATGGGACCGCACTTCTTCAAAGTAGCGGTCTTCTCCGTAAGAACGGTTTTCCTCCGGATACTGGCGCATCAAATCCTGCAACAGTGCGACGCGTTCTTCGGGGCTTGGATGGGTGGCGAAGATAGGCAGCGATCTGCCGCCGCCGCTTTCACGGTCCAGGGCGAGCAACTTGTTCATGAACGAGACCATGGCTTCCGGCGGATAGCCCGCCCGGTAAAGGATGTCCATGCCGGTGCTGTCAGCTTCCCGCTCCTGGGCGCGGCTGAACCGTGCCGCCACCCCGCTGGTAAAGAGTTGCGACGCCAGCGTTGCCGCGGCGCCGGGGTTTTCGCCCAGGGCGATGGAGCTAATCACTTCCATACCCGTTTGGCGCGTCATCATTTCTCCGTGATGTTTCCCTGAGACATGAGCGATTTCATGGGCCATCACGGCGGCCAGTTCCGCTTCGTTGTCGCAGAGTTTCATCAGGCCGGTGTAGATATACATATAGCCGCCGGGCAGCGCGAAGGCATTTACCGTATCTGGCGCATCTATGACCTTGAAACTGTAGGAAACTTCCTGCCGCGGGGCTAACCGGGCCAGGCGTCCGCCCACCTCCTCGACATAGTGTTGTATTGCCGGATTATTCAGGAGGGGCTCCTCTTTCTCCACTTCAGTGGAAAACTGCTGGCCCAACTGCACTTCCTTTTCCGTACTGACGAGATTCAGGTTGGTGACCAGGCCGCTGCCGCCGGCGCTCAAGCCCGTATATTCTTCCAGGGTGGCGCAGCCTGCAACAGTCAGGCAGGCCAGGCATAAATACAAGTTTCTGTTCATGACCCGCATAGGTTTATCCTTCTACAAAGTCCCTTGTTCCGGCCCCGAGAATAGTACATTACCGTAATTCGTTTTCTATGCCACATCTGCAGGGCTTTTGAAGTTATAACGCATTTCCGGCCGGGAAGGTAATACATGGCCCCTCGGCCGCGTCTGGCTGTAAAAAAAACAACACAGGCTATTGCGAAAAAGAAGCATTCAGGGCAAATTTTATTTTCAAGGGGGTGCCGGGCGCGAGCAGTGCGTTTGTCACGGCATAGGTGAGTTCCACGGGCGCCGCACCCTGCGGGGTGTTACCGTCGCCCTGAACACGCATCGCAACGGTCTTCCCGGCAGGCACCGAAAGGTTTTCTGTGGCCGTGATGCCGCCAGTGTGTTCCTCGAGTTTCAGGTCGAAAGAAGCGGCGCAACCGTTTCGTAGTGCCACGTACGCCGGTGTTTTTCCAGCCAGGCGAATATCGGGATTTTCCACAACGATAGATTTTTCGATCAGGGGGCGCAGCCATTCTTCGCGGCCAATAAGCATGTTCATACCGAAGGCGACCGTGCGCCGCTGCAACAGGGCTTCCTTCACGGCTTCCTGCGTTGGTTCCTTGGCAAAAATCAGGGTCATCGTGCGGTGTTCCCCCGAAGCGTAGTCATAGACCTCGTCGATGGGGTCGTGGACATCCGTATTAGCCATCAAGGTTAAATTGTGGTCCAGCGCCCATTGGTGGGCATTCACATAATAACTGTTTCCATTAATGACTTCCAGTCCGTGCATCCAGCCCAGGTCCAGGTATTCCTGTTGAATTTCACACCAGGCTTTGCCATCTTTGCGTTTCCATTCGGGGTGATTCCACCAGAGGAAGGCCCCCTGGTCAAAGGCCGCCTTTACGGCGTCCTTCTGGTTCGGGGTGTCCAGAGGAAGACAATCCGACAGGAAAATGGCGTTAAAGTGGCCATGCGGCTCGTCCCGGGTAATTTCGGCGCCGTGAATCAACATCAGTCCCATTTTATCCGCTTCCGACCGGGCAATTTCATAAGGCCGGTTGAATTTGGGGAGAACATCGTCCTTGTAGGGCAGGTATTCCAGGTGGTCCGTGATGGAGATGATGTCCAGACCATTGCGCCAGGCTTCCTTCACCCGGACAGTCGGCCACACCTTGCCATCGGAAAACACGGTGTGCATATGCAGGTCCGCCGTAACGGTTTTGTATTCCCCGATATCTGGGAAGGGGATTTCTATGCGGGTCTGGGAGACTGCGGCGCCGGAGGCCAGGCAGGTCAGTAACACGATAAACACTTTGAACGGTGTCTGTTTGATCATAACGTCGCCTCCTGAAATTGTGGTTGATAGCGGAAAGTTTACCAGAATAGGTGAAGAGATTTCTCTATCGACTGTGTCAGATTTTCTGCCCCCAAAATGGCCTTGGCTAGACGTTTAACCCGCGCTTCGGCAGACCCTGGTGGAAAGCCGGCACACAGACCGCTGCTGAATAGGCAATGCCTCCCCTGAACGGGTATAATGACAAGGCTAAATGGTGATGGTGGTGCTTTTATGTTTTTGGATGCAGCACAATGATGGGAGAAATCCGTAATGCCGATACGTCTGGCGGTATTGTTGTCGGGCAGTGGTACCACGCTTCAAAACCTGATAGACAAGCAAGCGCAACAGGAACTGGATGTGGAAATTATTTGTGTCATTGGTTCCAGGCCGGACGCGTACGGTTTGGAACGGGCGCGCAAGCACGGCATCCCGGAATGCGCCTTGTGCCGGCGGGATTACGATACCGGGCAGGCCTACAGCGAAGCCATATGGCGGGAAATACGCGCCCATCAGGCCGACCTGGTGGCGCTTGCCGGGTTTATGCTTCTGCTTGAGGTGCCCCCAGACTATAAAGACCGCATCATGAACGTTCATCCCGCGCTGATTCCCGCGTTTTGCGGCCATAAGATGTATGGCCATCACGTGCATCAGGCCGTGCTGGATTATGGCGCCAGGATCAGCGGGGCGACCGTACATTTTGTGGATGAGATGTATGACCATGGCCCCATTATCCTGCAGGATTCGGTTCCGGTACTGCAGGAGGACACCGCAGACACGCTTGCGGAACGGGTACAGGCGCTGGAACGCAAATTGTATCCGCAAGCGATTCAGCTTTTTGCGGAAGGCCGCCTATGTGTGGAAGGGCGCAAGGTGCGCATCCTGTAATGCGGTTTGCTTCAGGACACTTGTATGCGTTACAGTTATTCCGTAGTGGCTAATCCTTCCCAAACCAAAAAAAACTATCCTGAGGAGAATGAAAATGAAAAGAATACACCGGATGACCGTATTGGCTTGTGTGGCGGTCCTGTTCGCCGGGACGGCGGTCGCGCAGGGCGCGGGCGAAGGACAATGGATTAACCTGTTTGATGGTGAGTCCTTGTACGGATGGAATGTTGTCGGCAATGGCAATTGGTCGGTCAATGAAGGCCAGATTGAAATGACGGAAGGCGATAGCGGTTTCATCGCCACCACATCCCAGTTCGCCGACTTCGAACTGACGGCCATCCTGCGCGTTACCGGGGAAGGCGGCGCCAGTGTCGCATTTCGCGCGCCAGCGTCCGGCCATGTGACGGAAGAGGGTGGTGCCGTGGTCTATTTGCCTGCGGGCGGACGGGATGCCGATTATTCCACCGTGCAGGTTCGCGCGGTGGGCGGCGATATACAAACAACGGTCAACGGGCAGGCGGTGGATACTCCGGCGACCCGGTCCATCGGATATATTGCAATTCAACTGCAGAAATATCACCGCGATCGGCGCGGGCCCAAAATCGAGGTCAAGGAAATCAAATTACGACCGTTGTCCCTGCGCCCGATTTTTAACGGACAGAACCTGGACGGCTGGAATATATTGCCCGACAAGAAATCCGTCTTCTCCGTGGTTGATGGCGCACTGAATATCAAGGACGGCAACGGCCAGATCGAAACGGCGGAAATGTTCCGCGATTTTATCCTTCAGCTGGACATTATCTCCAATGGAGACCACCTGAACAGCGGCGTGTTTTTCCGCAGTCCGGTCGGCGTGTTCTGGAAAGGGTATGAAGCCCAGGTGCGGAACGAATGGGCCCGTGACGATCGCACCAAACCCGTAGACTACGGGACCGGCGGCATGTACGGGTTGAATATGGCCCGGAAGGTGGTCAGCTCCGACCATGAATGGTTTACCATGACCGTTTCCTGCCTGGACAATCACATGGCCGTGTGGGTAAACGGGTACCAGGTTTCCGATTTCACGGATACCCGTGCGGTTGACCCCGAGGGTGACGGCAAGAACGGCTACGTAACCGCGGCGGGGACCATCACCTTACAGGGCCATGATCCGACTACGGATTTGTCCTTCAAGAACATCAACATCCAAACCTGTGCCAAATAAGATTTATTGACGGCGTGAACTTTTTTCGGGCGGATTTATCCGCCCGATTTTTTATGCTTCACCCTGTCGGGGGCACACCTGCAGTTCGCGTTTCCCTGTCTCCAGAGAGAAGCGAGAATAAGCCGAAAAAAGGTGGCTAACGCCGGAAAAGCCTATTAAAAGAAAGGACCGAAAGGACTTGAGGGACTTAAAGGACGCACCAATCAGGAGAGCGTTTTACCGTCCTGATTGTCCTTTATGTCCTTTGAGTCCTCTGGTTTGAAAACCGATTTATATCAATCTTAGTCCATCGGCCCTGCCGGTGGTTGTTGATTTTTGACAGCCGTTTTCAGGATAAAGTGATTTCCCGAAACGCTAAAGCAGATACCAAATTAGCTCAGGACGCAGGCCACGGACTATCTCCGTCCTCTTTCCACTTGTCGTCCTCATCGTCGTCCTCATCGTCATCGTCCTCCCCGTCATCGTCCTCCCCGTCATCCTCCTCCTCGTCTTCCTCTTCGTCCGCGTCTTCTTCTTTCCCGGACTTCGGAGTGACTTCAGGGTCAAAGAGATGGATGATTGCCCGGGCTTCGTCCGCGATTTTGTCCGCAAGGTCGCGTATCCCCTGGAGGTCCATTGGGGCGGGATTCCCGTTCAGTTCCTCGTTCAGCCTGGTATTGGCGCCCCGGTAGGTCATATGCTCATGCTCGCGCAATACTTTGATCCGCCGGATAATGGCGACGTCTCTCTCGGTATACAGGCGCTTTTGGGAGGATATCCGTTTGACAGGCGTTAATGCCGTGAAATGCTTTTCCCATTGCCTGAGCCGGTGCTGCTCGACCTTGACCATCTTGCTGACCTCTCCGATGGAATAAAGCCTGTCTGACGTCGTGTCCCAGATTATATTCGGTATAGACATGATAGTTGAGTCCCCCTTTTATCCTCTATCAGGCGGTTGTGCCGGTCCGTCGGCGGGCAGGTTCAGGCGGGGATCCAGCGCTTCGTTCGCGGCAACCATTTCCTCCCAGGTGACCTCGCGCCGCTGGTAGGCCGCCATACGCCCGAGAATACTGGTCATGGTGCTGTGCGCCGATTCAAGCGTGTTGTCTATGGGCGAATTCTTGCGGATGCTGTCGCAAAACTTTTCAATATTTGCGACGGCGCCGGACTCATAAATGGTATTGGTCTTCCCGCCTTCCCAGGAGTTATTTTTACCGCGAATGAAAACCTCTCCCCCGTAATGGGAATCCACCGTTCCTTCGCTGCCGTAGAGGCGCATGCACAGGTCGTCGTAGCCATAGGTGAACTGGCCGGAGCTGAAGTCGACCAGCACCTCATCGGGGTAGGTGTAGGTCACCACGAAATGGTCCCAGCAGTCGCCCACGTCGGCACGCGCCTTGCGGCCGCCCGTTCCGGCGGCTTTGACCGGGTGCCCCTGCAAATACCAGTTCGCCACATCAAGCACGTGTATGTTCTGCTCCACAATAATATCGCCGGACAAAGCGATGTCGAATACCCAGTTCCGCAACCGTGCCGTTTCCGGGCCGGGACGGCTCTGCGTATTGAGCCGGCCGCAGTAATAATAGAACTGTCCTGACACGGGTTTGCCGATGAAGCCCTGGTGGATGCGTTCCGCCGCGCCTTGGAAGAACTCGTTGGCGCGCGTTTGAAAGTCCACCCAGGCGCAGAGCCGGCCGCTGGTGCGTTTTGCCGCTTCCACAATAGCCATGCAGCCGGGTACATCCACGGCGATGGGTTTTGCCAGGTACAGATGTTTGCCCGCGTCCAGCGTCGCCACGGCCTGTTCCGGGTGAAAATAGGGCGGGCTCTCCACCGCCACGGCATCCAGTGTCCCGGCGACCAGGGCTTTGTATCCGTCAAGATCATTGTGGCACCTTTCGGGGGCGAGGCTGAACATCTCCCGGGCCCGGTCGGTGCGGTCTTTGAAATAATCGTGCACGGCAACCACCTTGGCGTTGCCGTGTTGCTCAAAAAGCCGGCCAATCCAGCTGCCGCGCCCGCCGCAGCCGGCAATGCCGATTTCAACCTTGTTGTTTGCGTCGAGTCCGAATACCGTCCGCGCCGGCAGGATGGAAAAGGCGGTTGCCGCCGTTGCCGCCGTCTTCAGAAAATCGCGCCGTTCCACGTTCCCGTGTTCTTTTGTGTTCATTGTGGGTATCCTTCGTTCAGGCCGTTTTAAACATGGATTTTACAAAGTCGATATTCTTGCGGAAACTGGCGTCACGGTTCTGTTCCCGGATCGCCGTTTCAAGCACCACCCAGCCTTCATAGTGAATATCTTTCATTGCTTTTGCCACCGCGTTCATATCCACCTGGCCTTCACCCAGGTTGTTGGCGCCATCCTTGAAATGAATCTGGCAAATGCGGTCGCCGAGGTCGCGGATTTCCGCGGGCACATCGTAGTCGTTATACGTCGAATTGCCCACATCATAGTAAACGCGAACGGCGTCATGCTGGACCCGTTCCAGAATCGACAGATTCTGCGCGGCGGAAAGCGTGTTTTCCAGCCCGAGTATCACCCCGGCCTCGGCCGCTTTCGGGGCCGCAACCTTGAGGCGTTCCACCACGACGTCCAGTTCCTTTTCCTTCAGCGTGCCGCCGCCCAGCCCGAACAGGCCCGCCTTCTCGAGGAGGTCACCGTCGCTGAAAAAGGCGATCAAGATGACTTTGGCGTTCAGGGCCGCCGCCGCCGCAATGGTTTGTTCCAGCCAGGCCGGGCCCCGGTCATCACTGGCCAGCGGGTAACTGTTCATCAGACCCAGGGCGATGGACGGTATGGCAAGGCCCGTGCGGTCCATGGCCGTTTTGTACGCCGCCTGAAACTCCGGGTCGGCGATTTTGAGCACATCCTTGGCTTCGTCTGTGGAGGAGATCTCCAGACCGTCCATTCCCAGCGCTTTTGCCGCGTCAAATCCATCCGGATTGCAGGATTCCTGGAACGACCAGTCGCATGCGCCAATTTTAATTTTCAACCCGGTTTCCGCGCGCAGGCGGGATGCCAGGCAAAACCCCGCGGCGCCCAGTGTGCTTGTTTTGATGAATTCCCGTCGCGTCAGTGCCATTATCGCGCTCCTTATTTTGGTTTACAGGGGTATCAACGTACAATATAATTAAATCACAGGTGTGTTTTGCATTTCCACCTGCGGCAGAAACATGGCCGGCGCTTGCGCCGGGGTGATGACGTGACCATCAACCCGCCACGCGGATGGACGGCCAGGTACTTATGTTAAGGTTCGTAAATGCCCGGCATTTCGGACCAGGGAGGTATTCCATGAACAGGCGACATTTTCTTTGCGCAGCCGGGGCCATGACGCTGTTGGCGGGAACAGGACGGGCCCGGGCAGAGCATAAACCCAACATAGTGCTTATCCTGGCGGATGACATGGGGCAGCATCAGGCGGGATGCTACGGGAACCCTTTTTACGAGACGCCCAATCTGGACCGGCTTGCCGCTACGGGCATGAAGTTTCTTAACGGCTATGCGGCGGCGCCGGTATGTTCGCCGACCCGCGCCGCCATCATGACCGGCAAATATCCGGCGCGATTGCACCTCACGGATTTTATTCCGGGCAACCTTTATCCCTATGCGAAATTACGGACGCCTGACTGGCGGAAGTCTCTGCCACTGGAGGAAAAGGTGCTCCCGGAAATGCTGGCTGATGCCGGGTATGTGTCGGGTCATTTCGGCAAATGGCACTTGAGCGTTGATAAAGAGTATGCCCCGGGACGGCCCGGCGACCCGGATACGCGCGGGTTCTCCGATGTGCTGGCGTTGGATAAGCCGGACTCCGGCGCGGCGGTCCAGGCTGGCGCCGACCCCGAGTACGATGCCCACCATGTGCGTGAAATCACGGACCGCGCCATCGCTTTCATAGAAAAGAACCGGGAGCATCCGTTCTTGTGTTATGTGTCACACAGCGCCATTCATCAGCCAGTGATGGAATATACGCCCCGGATTCTCAAATATGCCAACAAAAAGGATGCGAGCAATCACATGGGCAATAACCCCGTTATTGGTGCCATGGTGGAAACCCTGGACAAGCAGGTGGGCCGGTTGCTCGATACACTCGACGCTCTCCAACTTGCTGAAAACACCCTGGTCATCTTTCTTGGGGACAATGGTGATTATTTTGGCCGGGAAGGGCTCAAGCCCCTGTATGGGTCCAAAGGAGACTTGTACGAAGGCGGCGTCCGTGTCCCCTTTCTCATGCAATGGCCCGCTGTCATCCCCGCCGGCACGGAATGTGCCGAACCCGTTTGCGCCATAGATTTCTTCCCCACCTTTGCCGAAATGGCGGGTATTGCGCTCAACGACCCCGCCGTGGACGGCGTCAGCCTGCTGCCCGCCATGAAGCAATGCGGGGCGTTGGAACGGGATGCCCTGTACTGGCACTATCCCCATTATCACACGTTGGGCATTGCGCCGTCCGGCTCCATCCGGCAGGGCGACTACAAGCTCATCGAGTGGTTTGAAAAAAGCATCGAGGGCGTGGAAACGCCCGGGGCGCTCGAACTCTTCAATCTGCGCGAGGACCCCGGTGAACGCCATAACCTGGCGGCGGCCATGCCCGAAAAAGTCCGGGACATGTACGAACAACTGAAGGCTTGGCGCGCATCCGTAGGTGCCCAGGAGATGGAACGGAATCCAAACTATGACCCGGAAAAGGCGGAAGAACGGCAATAGGAGAAATGTCCCCGGCCCGACTTTGTTTCCCGTCTTTCACGTCCTATATGTCCCTTAGGCCCTTTACGTCCTTTCAGCAACCCGCCGCCGGCCACCGCTACACTCCTCTTCGCAGGCTAAAACCGCTTTTGTGCCTTTTATCCCGGAGTGCTATAATCGCCGGCAGCCGGTTGGATGGCAGGTTTCCTGAAAATGAAAAGGAGAAGGGCATGAAAAAAGCGTTGGTACCCGTTGTTGCGATGGTCGTCATGGTGCTGGTGATTGCGGGATGCAGTCCCAAGCAGGCCGCACCGGCCGGGGACGCTGCGCCGCAGGCGCAAACAGGCCCTGAAGGCGTCGGGGGGCGGCTTTTCGGGGTATCGTTTCAGACCATGAACAACCCGTTCTTTGTAGAGTTGAACGCGGGCCTGCTGGAGGTTGTTGAAGCCCACGGCGACCGTTTGGTGACGCTGGACGCCCAGTTTAACAGTCTGAAACAGAAGAACGACTGTTCCGACCTGGTGCTGCAGGGCGCGGCGGGCATTTTTCTGAACCCGGTGAACTGGGAGGGCATCACGGGCACGTTGGTGCAGGCAAAACAAAAGAACATTCCCGTGGTGGTGGTGGATGCTCCGGTCAAGGATGCGGACTTGGTGTTGTGCCAGGTGGCGTCGGATAACGTGGAAGCGGGCCGCCTGGCCGCGCGGGCGCTGAACGAAGTGCGGCCGGACGCGAGGGTGGTGATTCTGCACCAGTCGGTCAACAAGGCGTGTATTGACCGCGTGGAAGGATTCAAGGAAGAGATGGCCAAGTTCCCGGGCATGGCGCTTTTGGACACCCAGGAAGGCAAGGGTACCACCGAAGGTGCGCGGCCCGTCATGCGCGATCTGCTGAGCCGTTTCCCGGAGGTGAATGCCGTATTTCCCATCAACGATCCCAGCGCGCTGGGTGCGATTTCCGCCATCGAATCGGCGGGCAAACTCGGGGAGGTGACGGTGGTGACCGTGGATGGGTCCAAGGAAGCCATTGCCGCCATCCGGGCGGGCAAGATGCACTCCACGTCCGCCCAGTTCCCCCGTGAAATCGGCCGGGTGTCCGCGCAGAAACTGTACGAGCATCTCGAAGGCAAGCCGGTGGAAAAAGACGTCAAAATACCCGTCAAACTGATTACCAAAGAGAATGCTGACGCCTTCGAAACCGCCCCGGAACCGGCCGCGTGAGTGTCGCCCCTGATAGGGTGTCCGCGCCGATGCTGGTGTTGGAGGAGATTACCAAGCGTTTCGGCGGCGTTACGGCGTTGGACCGCGTAAGTTTTGACCTGCACCCCGGCGAAATCCACGCGCTGCTGGGCGAAAACGGCGCCGGCAAGTCCACGCTCATCAAGGTGCTCGGCGGCATCCACCAGGCCGATGAAGGTGCCATCCTTTTCGAAGGCATGCCCGTGGACGTGAACGGCGTGGCCGCCGCGGACCGGCTGGGCGTCCGCATCATTCACCAGGAACTGTCCCTCGCGCCGAACATGACGGTTGCGCAGAACATTTTCCTGGGACGGGAGCCCCATGCCTTCGGTTTCGTGCGCCACGGGGCCATGGCCGGCGCCGCCAGGGAACTGGTGGAACGCCTCGGCCTGTATGAGATCCGTGACGTGCGGAAATCCGTGGCCAGTCTCAGCGTGGCCCACCGCCAGCTGGTGGAGATCGCGCGCGCCCTGGCAACCCGCGCCCGCATTCTGGTGCTGGACGAACCGACTTCGGCCCTGTCCGACGCCGAAACGGTGGCGTTGTTTACCACGCTGCGCCGCCTGCGCGCGCAGGGGGTCGGCATTATCTATATCTCCCACCGGCTTGAAGAAATCATGCGGCTGGCCGACAGGATAACCGTGCTGCGCGATGGCCGTACCGTGGGCACGCGGCCCGTAAACGAGGTGGCCCAGCGCGAACTTGTGCGCTGGATGGTGGGCCGGGACGTAGTGGACTATTTTCACCGGCCGCCCCGTGTTGCCGGTCCGGCCGTGCTGCAGGTGACCGGGTTAAGCAACGACCGGGTGCACGAGGTCAGCTTTACCCTCCATGAGGGGGAAGTGCTGGGCATTGCCGGGCTGGTGGGTTCCGGCAGAACCGAACTGGCCCGGACCCTCTTCGGTATAGACTCCCTCAGGAGCGGGGAAATCGCCCTGGCGGGCGAGATTGTTGACATCCGCAGCCCCCGCGACGCGCTGCGCGCGGGCATGGTATTGATCCCGGAAGACCGCCAGGGACAGGGCCTTATCATGATCCAGACCGTGGCCTTCAACCTCGCCCTGCCCTGGGTCCGGGAATGGAATCTGGGATGCCGGCCCGATAGGAACCTGCGGCGCGCCATCGTAAACCGTTCCATACAAGGATTTGCCATCAAGGTGGCGGACCCCGAACAGTCCATTACGGGCCTGTCCGGCGGCAACCAGCAGAAGGTGCTCGTGTCCCGATGGATGGAACACCGCCCCCGGGTACTCATTCTCGACGAACCAACGCGGGGCGTGGATGTGGGCGCGCGTGAGGAAATGTTCCGCCTCCTTGCGGGCCTTGTCCGCGAGGGAATGGCCGTAGTGCTCATTTCCTCGGACCTCAACGAGGTGCTGAACATGTCGCACCGGGTGGCGGTGTATCGCGACGGGCGCATTCTGAAAACCCTGGACGCCGAGGACACCGGCATGGAGGAAATCATGACACTGCTCACGGGAGGCAAAACGGCATGAACACGGCGAAACGGCTCATTCCCCTCATAGGCGCTTCCATCGCCCTGATGGCGCTGTTCCGGATACTGGTGCCCGGGTTCCTCAATCCTGAGAACCTGGTGGACCTGGTGCAGCAAATATCCGTGAATGCCATCATCGCCTTCGGCATGACCTTCTGCATTCTTATCGGCGGCATTGATCTGTCCGTCGGGGCAGTACTCGCCGTGGTTGGGACCACCGCCGTGTATGTGCTGGGCTATGGCGAAGCGGAAACACAAAGCCTGTTCCGTTTTTTCCTGGCCGTGGGCGCCGGGCTGGTGGTGGCCGCGCTCTTCGGCGCCTTCAACGGCGTCTGCGCCGCACGCACCAAGATGCCGCCCTTCATCATCACCCTGGCCACCATGATGGTCGCCCGGGGCGCCGCGCTGCGTTTCAACCAGGGGCGGCCCATTTCCATCCCCGCCCACGAAACGCTGTTCCTGGGTCTGGGCAACGGCCGCATCGCCGGCGTGCTGCCCGTGCCCGTGCTCGTCATGCTGGTCATTCTCGTCATCAGCGCCGTGCTGCTGCACCGCACCCGCTTCGGACAGCACCTCTATGGCATCGGTGGTAACCGGGAAGCCGCCCGTTTCACCGGCATCGCCGTGGGACGCGCCGAAATCACCGTATATATCCTCTGCGCCCTGTTTACGGGCATTGCGGGAATTATCGCCACCTCGCAACTCTACAGTGCGGAACCCGCCTCGGGCGCCGGCTTCGAATTGAATGCCATCGCCGCCGCCGTAGTCGGCGGCACCAGCTTCACTGGCGGCATCGGTTCCATCCCGGGCACCTTCATCGGCGCCGTCATCATCGGCACCCTGGACAAAGGCCTCAACCAGGCGGGCGTCCACTTTTCCTATCAGTACATCCTCAAGGGACTCGTCATCCTCACCGCCGTCTACTTCGACGTTAGGCGGAAGAAAACCTGATCGCGTTTTTTGTCCTGCATTTCAGCATTCGAAAGTGTTGGGGGGGGGGGGGCGTTTTTCTCGTTCCAAAATTGCATTTTGGAACGCACTTGTCCGCGAAATTGTATTTCGCAACCGACGGACCGCTGCCTCCGGGTATAAAATGATCATAGTGAGGGTGAGGAAATGCAATTTCGTAACGAGCCGCGAAGGGAACTGACCCTCCCGCGAATAAATACAAAGAGGCAATCAATCCAGCGTAAAAATTCACCGTTGGCGGGGGGGGGGGATTTTGTAATATGTTAAACTCGCTTGTGGTAAAATTGCGGCGAGTAAAACATGGATACAAGGTTAATTGTTGCAGGAAACCCAGGCGAGGATTCTGTATGAAGCACAAGGGATTTACGCTGATTGAACTGCTGGTGGTGATTGCCATTATCGGTATTCTGGCCGCGATTCTGCTGCCCGCCCTGGCGCGCGCCCGGGAAGCGGCACGGCGCAAGTCCTGCCAGAACAACCTGAAGCAGTGGGGCACTATTTTCAAACTTTACGCGGATGAGCAGAAGGACTATTGGCCCCCGTTGCAGGTGGCGGACATCACCGAGCCCGGCTGGCCTGCGGGTTCTCTGCAGGAGAAACTGGAACTGGTGGCCGCGCCGCTGGTGTCCGCGTGGTATCCGAACTACAACACGGACTTTGCCATTTGCGTGTGTCCGTCCGATGCGGTTGATGATATTGATTCCCTTAAAAACGAGAGCGGCGACTGGGATGTCGTCTCCGAGCCCTGGAAAGCCGCCTTCAGTTATGCCTATTTCAGCTGGATCCTTGACTTGCTTCAGCACCCCGACCTGCCGCCAGTGGATATCAACAGTTTCGTCAATCTCTTTGCGGTGTCAGCGGCGCTGGAAATCAATGTGCCGCAAGAGGGCCTGGTCACCCGGCAGTT
>JAKLHG010000007.1:0-6543 GCA_022710255.1 Candidatus Hydrogenedentota bacterium | reverse complement strand
GAAATGTCTGACGGTCTTCTGCGCAACATTGTGGAAAGGATTGCCGATACGCCGGGGGGCATAGTCTTGCTGGAACTGGCTGCCATGGACGTGAAGGTGACCCCAGGCCTCGGCAACGGCGGCGGCGACACCATCTACCGCATCAAGGAAGGCAACGAACGGTTCCTGATCACGGACGTGAACAATCCGCAGACCTCGGCCATGGCGCAAAGCACCCTCTTTGCCATGATGGACACCTTCGGGAACGCGAGCGGGATTCATTACTTTAACCATGTCCCCGGCGGGTGCAATGTCCTTTTTATGGACGGCCATGTGGCCTGGGTCCCCTATGTGGCGCCGGCGCCTGGCATGAACAATACCCCAAGCATGGACTTGGGCGCCACGCAACCCGTGCTGCCGAGCCTGGCGAACATGATTGGCATATTCAGCGCCGAAAACACCTTCTAACAGTGAACGCCCTCTTACGGCAAATTCTGGGACTCAGGTCTTTACGCACACGAATGTCCGTGTTTAAAGAAGCCGAAAACAGGGGATGAAGACAATAGCGCAAACCGGGGCATGGCCCTGTCCCCAAGCCAATTATTTAATTCCCAACGTGACCGCTTCTCCGTTTTATTTACACGAAATCGCGTACTTCCAATACAATCTTTCGAGAAGGCGGATATTCTTCATGAATGGCGCGTCTCACTCGCTCCACCGTTTCACGATCAAAAATTTTTTCGCCGCACCGTTCACAGATCAACGCAGGAACATGCTCCACCATAACCAGTTGCTTTTCCACCCGGAATACTTCATCAACGGATTCCGGGCGAAATCTGGTATTTCCACAAACATCACACCTTCTCACGGCGGCTTCCTTTCGCGAAACCCCACCCATAATTCAGGGTCCGGTTCGTACAACGTGATAATCTTTATCAATATAATTGGAGGTGCAGCGGGCGGTTGTTATCGGTAAACCCAAGCACAAGGCAACTTGGCAGAAATTTATCATCTGAATAGCTTTCAATGATAGTGGCACAACGGCCCGCCCGTCTGATTTCCAGGTCGGAAATATTGCGTTCAACAGCCCGGATGAGCGCGTGAACACTGAATTCAAATTGGCCGTCCGACAATTTTCTCTGATATCCGAAATATCCAACTTGTAATGGCCCTTGGTTAAAACCGTTGCTATAACGGCATGTGTTTAAAGCGGTTCGGTATTTGATGGGCCAGGTTTTGAACTGCAGGAATGTCTACATGTGAAAAGGTTAATGACCGTGTGATGGGCATAAGCGTGTAGATCAAGAGTGTTCCCTGCGCTTTTATCCCAAAATATTACCCTTTACCCTGTGTAACGTTTTCAGGGGTTTCACGGAGTACCACGGGCATATCCACTGCGTCATCATAAGAAAATAATTCAGACTGCACCGGCGTTTTGGCTACCGGTACTTCCGTATGTAAGATGGAGACGAGATCCTCTGTTTCGTTTGGATTGGGCCAGGGGAGGGCGCCTTTCTTGCGCAAGGCGTCCAGGCCGGCGGAGGGCGCGCCGGTTGACCGGACGTATACAGGCGTCAATTTAAGTTTGTCGAGTTGCTCGACCGCACCTGCCCATGTTCCACCTTTATTGATATCGGTATTCACTACCAGTGCGGCGCTGGACAGGGCATAGATGAGTTTATTGCGCTGCATGGCATTGCCGACGTTAAATCCGGCATTGGGGTCGTAAGGGGAGACCAGCGTCAACTGTCCGTCAAGTATCCGATCGCGGTGTTCCCGGTTCATGGCTGTTTTCAGCAGGCTGTCCGCGAGCACCCCGGCAACCCGGCCGCCCGCTTCGAGCGCGCCCCGCATGGCGGCTTGATCAATGCCCCTGGCGCCACCGGATACAATGGTACATCCTGCCTGTGCGGCAAGTCGGCCGATGCCCATGGTATACGCAATCAACGACTCATCCACATGCCGGGAACCGACCACTGCCAGACCGCCGGTTTCCAATAACGGGATATCGCCGCATCCATAGAGAACAGCGGGGGCATTATCCTGCAATCGTGTCTTGATAGGATCGGGATAGTGGTCGTCTGACAAACTGACGACCCAGAGGGCACGGGTCTGCCAGGATTCCACTGCCTGACTTAGCAGAAACCCGCGTTCCAACAGGCGCCGCAGGCGGCCGCCGTCAAGTACCGGTTCACAGTTGTTAATAATATTGGGTGCGTCGGGACCCAGCAGGTCGGAGAGTTGATAGTGCATCTCGCAAAGCCGATGATACAGACACTTGTATTCACCCGGCGTCAGCGTTTCCGCCGGGGATGCACCACTTCCCATAAGCAAGGGAGCTGTCAGTAACAAGGCGGCTTGTGTGTCGGGTGAAAGTTCCGTTGTCATACCTTATATCCCGTCTTTGCCAGAGCCAGCGGCCACACCTCACCACTACCGTTCATGCGCAGCAACCATGAGGATACGGTAAATGTCCAACGGGAATCCACCATGTCGTCTATCAGGAGCGCAGGCCCCGAAGGAATGGGCTGTGTGTTGATGCAAAGGGAACCGTCAATATTGCGTGCCTGCTGGATGCTGTTTGCCATTCTTTTCTGTTCGGGTCTGTCGTCTGTTCTTGTAAGAACCATAAAGAAGGGCAACCCCAGGGCGTCCGCCAGCCGCTGTGCAAACTGCGGCATAAGCCCGGGATGACGCAAGGAAGGCACGGCAGTAACCCATGCAGGCGCAGGGTGCGGGTTCCATTCGACGGTCATCTTTACACAGGCCTTCACCAGTTCATCGGAAAAATGGCCATCGTGGTATTTGCCTCGTTTCACCAGGCCGCCCCATCCGGCATCCCCCCAGATACAGAGCGCCTTGCCGGGCTGCGCCTGAAATTCGACCGGGATATTCCCTTTGACGCCATAACACGGCATGCCGCCTGAGGGCCATTTGATGCGGGGCTCGAGGGTTATACTGGTCCGCTGGAGAAAGGATATGGCTTCTTGTACCAGAGCGCTGTCCACAGTATCGGGAAGGGGCGGCAACGGCGGCGGGGTCACGCTCTCAAGGTTGCCGTCAAGCGCCTGGATGAGAAAACCCATGTGCCTCCCAAAAGGCAGGGACACATACTCGCGCATCTGCCGGTGCTCCTCTTGACGCAAGGCAGTCAGCCTTTCCGCCCGCTCCCAGAAACTGTTGGCGAGTTTCGCTGCCGTTAGTTGCCATTTAGCACCTTCTTTGGCGATGGGCGCAGGCGCCTCAAGGGAAAGAAGCGCGAGAGTTTTTTCAACACGGCCATAACTTATGTTTACACGGCTGAGGATACCGGGGATGGACAATCCATCGGCTTCCGCCTCGAGCGCGTGGAGCACCGCCGCAACCTCCTCCCGGGTTGGAAAAGCGCTCTGAATAAAATAATCGTTGATTTCTGTTTCTTCCTGACCGCTTAACAGAATGCCGTAGGCGGCATCCAGTGCCCGCCCGGCACGTCCTACCTGTTGATAGTAGCCCACCACGGAGCCGGGCATCTGGTAATGAATCACAAAGGCAAGGTCAGGCTTGTCATACCCCATACCCAACGCCGTTGTGGCGACAAGGGCCTTCACCCGATTGTCGAGCAGCGCTTGTTCAAGTTCCGCACGGCGTTCCCCTGTCTCGCCGGTGTAGGCCTCTACAGTGTGGCCCTTTGTCTGTAGCCAGGCCGCAACCTGATTGGCGTCACGCACGGTCAGGGTGTAAATGATGCCCGAGCCTTGAAGCGTCATAAGTCGTTCCGCCAGCCACGCCAAACGTTCCGCCTGACTCGGCATACAAATGGTTTGCAGGGTTAGTGAGGGACGGTTCAGGTCGCCGCGAGACACAGTCAAATGGGGTCCCAAAACGGTGCATAAATCTTCCATGACACGGTTGTTTGCCGTGGCCGTAGTCGCCAGCAGGCGAAGGTTTGGCGGCAGGGTCTTCACAACACGCTCAATAAGCCTGTAATGGGGGCGAAAATCATGCCCCCAATCCGAAATGCAATGGCATTCATCAATCACCAGCAGCGCTATCTTGTCGGCAATGACGGCCATGACCTGGGTTCGGAACCGCTCATTTGCCAGCCTCTCGGGCGAAATTAAAAGAATATCAATCTCATTGCGGTTAATCGTGGCTTCAACTTCGTCCCACTGAGCCTGATTATCCGAATTAATGGTAACAGCGTGAACGCCCATCCGTCGGGCGGCCTCGATTTGATTGCGCATTAATGCCAGCAAGGGCGATACCAGTACGGCAGGGCCATGACCGGCCTCACGAAGTATTTTGGTGGCAATAAAGTATACAAAACTTTTTCCCCATCCCGTTTTTTGTACGATGAGCAAGCGACTTCGGGGGTCTTCAACAAGATGTCGGATGGCCTCTTCCTGACCATCTCGAAAAATGGCATCAGCGATACCCGTGCCCGCACGGAGGAGTTCAAGCATTCTATGGCCACAATCCTCAATGACAACCATCGTCTATTTGCCTTTTAGTCTACCGTACCAATGTTACTTCCTTGGCAGTTTAGTGACCCTGTCTGTTCGATGAACCAATTCGCTTTCTGAATGATAAGCCTATTGCGTGAAACAGTTCAAAGAATACAAAAAGCCTAACGCGGGGCTATGAAAAAAAAGCGCCAGATATGTAGAATTGATAGGTTGTATAACGTATTTAATATTGGCGTCAATGCTGCTTGAGATTGTACACGATGTACGCGATCAGAGGAAAAAATTCATTTTCCGCGATAGAGAAAACTATGTTATAATTTTGATGAGGTAGGAGCGAATGTCTCTTTGCTTCGAGTACTGAATTATAGGTGTCAGGGTGGTTTGTTATTGGAGTGAACCACTTAAAAAATTGCACTAAAATTAATTTAGGAGGGAATGTAGAATGAATCGTAAGGGATTTACACTGATTGAACTGCTGGTGGTCATCGCTATTATCGGGATTCTGGCGGCCATACTGTTGCCGGCATTGGCGCGGGCGCGTGAGGCGGCGCGCCGTAAATCCTGCCAAAACAACCTGAAACAGTGGGGTACCATTTTCAAGTTGTACGCGGATGAACAAAAAGACTATTGGCCTCCGTTGCAAGCAGTGGACAAAACGGAAGATAATTGGCCGGTGGGTTCTGTTCCGGACAAATTAGAGCTGGCTGCGGCACCCTTGGTTTCCGCATGGTATCCCAATTATAACAGTGATCCGTCCATTTGTATCTGCCCGTCCGATGCGGTGGACAGCATTGATTCTCTGAAAGATGACGAGGGTGACTGGGAATTCTGGTATCGGCCGTGGGAAGCGGGCCTGAGTTACATGTATATCGGTTGGATGTTTGATCTGCTTCAAAAGCCCTATTTACCCCCAATTGATATTACTACACTCGCGAACTTGTCTGCCGTTTCAACGGCTCTGAACCTGAACGTTCCGAGCGGTGGCATGGTTCCCCAGCAATTCGGCCACATGGCCAACAGCCTGCTTGGCAGCATTGTCAGTCGAATAGGCGAGACGCCCGGCGGGATTGTTTTACTCGAGTTGGCCAGTCTGGATGTTGAAGTGCCTGCCGGGCTGGGCAACGGCGGGGGGGACACCGTTTACCGTCTCAAGGAAGGCAATGAACGCTTCATGATAACGGATGTGAACAACCCGCAGACCTCCGCCATGGCACAGAGTTCCTTGTTCGCCATGATGGATACCCTAGGCAACTCGGGGGGCATCCAGTTTTTTAACCATGTACCCGGCGGCTGCAACGTGTTGTTCATGGACGGCCACGTGGACTGGATTCCCTATGTAGCGCCCGCGCCCGGCCAGGACAATACCGAGAGCATGGACCTGGGGGCCACACAGCCTGTGCTGCCCAGCATGGCGAATCTTATCGGTGTATTTACCAGCGAAAACGATATGTAGCGAAATTGGGAATCACGATTCGCGGCGGGGCTTGTCCGCGCCCCAAAGGCATCTCTAAACTTTAGTAGGCGTACCTTCCCGGGTGCGCCATCGTGCGGTACCCTGGTTCAGGGTAGTGTTCCACGGCGCACCCGGGAAGGTACGCCTACTTGACAAATAGTAGGTTGTTCGCGCTTTAGCGTGTTATATTGCTTGTAATCCTTGGGGTTGCGCACACGCTGAAGCGTGAACAACATACATGGAAAAATTTTATTTAGGCCGGTTGCATTACCCATGTCTTTTTTTCTAGGGGTGTCATTTTCAACAAGGAGATGGTCATGGCGAAATTTTCGTTCCGTGCCGCGGGAAGTTTCATGCTCGCTGGGATAGTGTTTACCCTTTGCGCGGGTACCTTTGCACAGCTGCCTGTCAGGTTGGAGCACCCGAATCCCCAACTGATGCGGGAGGACTGGCTGAACCTGAACGGAACATGGGAGTTTGCGGAGACGGATGAAGAGGTCGCGTTTCTCGGAGACGCGGTGTACCCGGATCACATTGTGGTACCTTTTTGCCGAGAGAGTACGTTGTCCGGCCTGGGAAGAACGGGCTTTATCAAAAATGTCTGGTACCGCCGTAGGATTGAACTCCCCGAGACATGGACGGGCAAAAAAGTACTGCTTCATG
>JAKLHG010000699.1 GCA_022710255.1 Candidatus Hydrogenedentota bacterium | reverse complement strand
ATGCAGGTGAAGGCGGTGAAATTCGCTGGATGCAAGTTGATGTTGGCGGATCGGTCGGTGCCGTTGATGCGGTGATCAAGATTGCCGATGTCCTGAAGAAAGGGGAGGACCGTGAATGGTTGCTTGCCTATCGGGACCGTCTGTCCGGAGCGCTGAACCGGCTCTGGCGGGAGGATACCGGTGTTTATCCCGACAGTGTGTATGACACGGGCGAAGTCAGTACGCGCGTATCCATTCATAATGTTTTCCTGCCCTTGTTGTTTGATATCGCGCCGGAAGATAAAAAATCCGTGCTGGTGGAGCATCTCCTCAACCCGCCCGAGGGCATGACTCCCATTGGTTCGCCCTTCGCGATTTTATACCTCTTTTTGGCGATGGATAAGGTTGGACTCCATGACCAACTTATTGAACGGATACAACAAGCCTACCAGCCCATGCTCGACCTCGGCGCTACCACGGTATGGGAAACGTTCGCGCAAGGGCAGGGGGGCACCGACGGCTTCCCCACGCGAAGCCATACCCATGCCTGGTCGTCCGCGCCCCTGTATTTCCTGAACCGTATCGTATTGGGTATCCGGCCTGAGGCGCCCGGTGGCGCTGCCTTTGCCATCAGCCCGCGCTTGTGTGGGTTGACGTGGGCCAAGGGGGCTTCGGCCAGCATCAACGGTCCGGTGAGCGTCTCCTGGACGCGCGACGGGGATACTTTGAGTATAAGCGCGGAAGCGCCTGCGGGCGCGCAACTGCGTTTTGAGAAAAACGACAGTATGGATGGTTTGACGGTGCTGTTCAACGGACAGGCCGTTCCATGAAGTAGAATCGCCCGATGATACCGCTTTCAGCGTTGTTGAGGAAATAAACGGTTTCCCTGTCCGGTTATCGTTAGCAGTGTATCCGCGCTCAGGCGCAACAAAAAGTCAGGTATGTTGTTCACGCTTTAGTCTGTTGTGTCGTTTAAGAGTTGTGAGTTGACACGCACATGATAGTTTGAACAACCTGCGCTGAAAGGTTTCTGTAAGGGTTGTGAAAAAAAAACGCGTTAGAATTAAACTGAAATGGGATGGTTTTAAGTACTGCAAATGAAACGAATCCGCTATAACGAAATTTTTATGGCAAGGGTGCTGGAAATCGCCATAGGGCTCTATTTCGTTGCCGGGGCGATCCCCAAATTTCTGGATATTGACAAGTTTGTCCTGCAAATCGCTGCGTATAAGGTTATCGAGGCACCGGTACTGTTGGAATGGTCGGCTCTATTCACGGTCTTTATGGAAATGTGCCTTGGCATGTTTCTGATCCTCGGTGTACGCATGAAAGGCCTTACCATTCTGGCACTCCAGGGAGTTATTGTTGTATTTTCTGTTTTAATCACTTACGCCTGGCGAGTCCATGGCTTGGAGGATTGCGGGTGCTTTCCCATATTTAAGATGTCTCCACCCGTTTCTCTCATGAAAAATGGTCTCACACTGGCGGCCAGCCTGTACATACTGTGGGTGTTTAGTGTCAAGGGGGTATGGGCTCGTACCTTCGGGTCGGATGTCGACACATCAACTCAGGAGCCATTGGCCAGGGAAAAAGCCAAGTTTGAACCCTTGCGCATGCTGGTCAAAATCAGTCTGTCAATCGTGGTGGCGGTGGGGTGTATGGCGTATTCCCGGCAGAGTATGGACCGGGAAGCGCTGGAACAGGACGCGGAATCCGAAGGCGGCCTTTTCAGTCAATTTGAATTATTCATGCCGGAAGGGTATTTTAACCTTGCCCAGGGTCTTTACCTGGTGGCCGTCATGAGTTCTTCCTGTCCGGAATGCAAAGAAAATGTGCCCGCCCTCAACGACCTCTACCAGGTTCCGGATATACCGCCCATGGTAGCGCTGTGCTATGAGGAAACGCCCGGAGAACTGGACGTTTTCAAGTCCACTACAAATCCCTCGTTCCCAATCTATTCTCTTGGGGACCGGGCCCTGCTGTACTTTAAACTCCTGGAAAAAGAATCGTTCCGATTCGTGCTGGTTCTGGATGGGCGTCCTGTGGCTTCATGGGACGGATTTGTTCCGGATTCGGAAGAACTCCAAGAGAACATTGACCGACTCCACGCCGCCGGATAAGGGTGAAGTTCCCCCCATTTTTTGGACAGTTGCGGCGAAAAAATAAGATAGCTTGACGCAACTCACAACAAAGCGGACAA
>JAKLHG010000698.1 GCA_022710255.1 Candidatus Hydrogenedentota bacterium | reverse complement strand
GATCCAGTGCCCGGGCGGTTATACTGTTGGCATCCATCTTAGGCACGGCCTCGGGAAAGGAACCTTGAATAATCTGCGTATTAAAAAGCTGTAAAGTGGCACATACACGATGGAGAAAGGCGGCTTTCCGGACACTACGTTCCACAAGGACCATACGCAGTCCGGGGAGCAGGCATTTGATGGGAATCGCGGGGAAGCCTCCCCCGGACCCTACATCCAGCAGGGTGCCGTTCGGGCCGCAAAACCGCAGTATGGAGGGGATCAGACTAAGGGAGTCAATCAGGTGACGTTCTTCAAGAAAAGCCACATCGCCTTCGGAAACCAGGCCGACCAGGGAATTCCACTGCCGCACAAGGCTGAGGTGGGTATGCAGCCGTTCAAGCGCGGCATCCTGTACGGGTTCCTGAAGAAGAGGATGAAGAAGGTTCAATGCCTGTTGAAATAAATCACCTGCCATGAAAACGACCTTTATTCATCCGTATAGTGGTCCACAGTGGAAAAATCTGAATCACCCGGTTTTGACTCCTGTACCGGGTACCGATTTACCCGTATGAAATGTACATGGCACCAAATATAGGCGTATCGCACCCTGCCGCGAAAACCTTGTATAAAGGCGCGTGTCAGGGCGCCGGGGAGGGACCAACGCACCGGCGTTATCCGCCCATCAGAATGATAACAAATCCGCTCCCTAGAGCCGCTCAAGGCTGCCAGGGTTCGCAGTTTTGGGCTGTCAAACAATACAACAAACACATCGGGATGCATACCACGTAGGGCCCGCAGAATGGTTACGACATGGTTCAGGGAACGCTCCTGGGAGGGGTTGGGCAGCAGGGGCACGCAGCGGATATTGAGGTCGGACAAAAGCTCTTCGGGGAAATCCCGGGGGATAAAGGCGGTTATAGTGGCGGTTTCATGCTGTTGCCGGAGCGCACGTGCCGTGCGAAGAAAATGGACTCCGTAGCTGTAAAGCAGGGTGATGTTGGGTTCTGATTTCATGATAGAAGGAATTCTATAAGAGGCAGATAGTAATTTTCAACAATTACGTTCCACGCATAGCCGTTGCATGCCCGGTCGCGCCCAGCCCTGCCCATGGCCCGGCAACGGCTGGCATCATCAAGCAATACTTCCAGTGCGTGTGCCAGGGCGCCCGCGTCTCCGGGAGGAAACAGGAAGCCTGTATCCTGATGTTTCACAATGTCGCGCAGTCCCCCCGTGTCAGAGGCGCATACAGGAACACCCGCGACCATGGCTTCCAGCGCGACCAGGCCGAAGGGTTCCTGCCAGACGGAAGGCACCACGCAAATATTGGCGTGGGCCATTAACGCCCGGGCCTGAACATGGTCAAGCCAACCCGTGGAGGAAAAAAACGGACCTCGACACATAGGATCATAGTGGGTGGTTACAATATGAAAGTCCTGCCGATGACGTAAAAGCCGTGCGCCCGCCTCAATCAACACAGAGAACCCTTTTGCGGGATCCTCTACGCGTCCGGACATCACGATAGTTTTTTTATTTGGAGGAAAGATGCTGGCCGGTAGACTGGCGGAAGAGGGTGCTACGGTGGGTACACCACCGGGTATAACCTTAGCCTTGTCCCCGTATTTAACGAGTTGGTCCTTTATCTGGTGGTTGTAAACAATGACGCGTTTCATGGCTTCTAATGCGCGAATGACCACGGAATGATAGGTACTGGCGTAGGCTTCTGCGAGAAGGTATTCCTGTGTCCAGGCTCCGGCGTGTCCGGTTCTGATTTTGGGACCAAGAGTTTTTAACGCGCAGTGGCGGCAGATATCCGCATGATCCAAATAATTATAGGGACATGGTACATTGTCTTTAAAGCGGAGGGGATCCCGTGCACAAAACAGCTCATGGGCATAGTACCGCCCGGCCAGGGGATAGTCCTGTAAAGCCAAGGCGAGGTGTGCCTTCAGCGCGTAGCCGTGGGTCAATATGACCGCGTTCGGGTTCCACGCGTTTACCGCTTCGCGCAGAGCACCTAAGATTGCGGTACGATTCTGTTGCGGCCGGGGAATTTCCACTACCTCCACCTGGAACGGGAGTTGTGGGATGGACACGTTTCCACGCCCCATAATACCTTCAAAATGAGGCACATAGAGTTTAATTTCCAGATCGTGACCGGTTAGGGCGTCCAACACATGATAGAGGTCCACGTCGGCGCCACCTTGGGGGG
>JAKLHG010000697.1 GCA_022710255.1 Candidatus Hydrogenedentota bacterium | reverse complement strand
GTTACGCAACGCAGGAAATAAAGCGACCGATACCAGTTCTGTTCGAGGGTCGTGTCCGGCATGGAGACGCCACTGGCCGACCAGAAATCGCGCCAGGCCGCCTCATGGGTCTCAATCAGGGAGGCGCGGTCTTCCGCCAGGGTTGCCGTCGCCAGTTTGACGGCATCTTCCTGGGGCGTGTCGCTTTCAAGGGAGGTGATAATGCTCACCGCAGTCGCCCCTTCCCCGCGCGCCAGCGCCACGGCGTAACGCATGCCGGGCCAGTCGAGATCGCCCTTGACCTCCTGCGCGAGGCACGACACCTCCGCACCGTCCTGAAGATCCGGAGGCGGGAGAAAGTCCGGCGTCACCGCGTGCAACCGGGCCGATGCGGTACTTTCAATCAGAAAGACATTCTTATCGGCGATAGCGCGAATTACGGCCCCATTACTTTTGCAGGGCACCGATTCAATTTCCGCCACGGCTTTCTCCAGTGAAAGAGAACTTGACATGGGCACCGAAGGCGGCGAACCCAGCGTGAGGGATACCTCCGGACCATTACCCGTAAAAGCGACTTTTTCGAATACATTGGCAGCAAGAGCACCATCCTCAGTCCACGTGTAAAGGATGATGGCCGTGAAGGCTTTGTCCTTCGGAAGAACAAAGGAAACGTCCTCGACTGTCCGGGGCGTGTCAAGCCACCCGCTGCTGAAACACGGTCGGTTGTTTTCGTCCATTAGCTCTACAAAAAAACGCGCATTCGCCATTCCCCGGACGCGAAGCGAGAGCTCTGCGTAGTCTGCCTCCAAAGGGGGCTCCAGGGCATACCGGAATCCGTTGGAAGATCCAGTCTTCCCCTCAATTCGCATGATACCCTTTGTCCCGTCTTGCACAAATTCATTCAGCGTTCCCTCTGCGCGCACAGCCTCCCACTGCGCCTGTTCCTTTTCATCACCTGCTTCATGAATACCGCTCTGCAGCACCACTTCCGCACACTGAAGAGGGCATGGAAAAGGATGGGCATGATACGAATCCTGACCGTCATAAGCCTGTCCGTCGGGCAGAATCCAATTGGCATCGCCTCCTTTCGGCCATCCTTCGGCCGCCAGCGCTTTCAACCGCTGGAGTGTAGGCAGTGGCGGATCCTGCTCCGTGAGCAGCCGCGCATCCCACACATCGTTCTTGGTCAGGGAAATCACCACGTTCCCGCCCCGTGAATATACCAGGGCGTTGATATCGCCGTTGCCCAGGAGCAAGGCGTTTTCCAGCACATCGTCAAGCCGCTCCTGCCGGATATCGGCCCGCTGCAAGGCCGGAGAAAACGGAATGGCGCTGTGGTCCGTTTCAGTGGCCAACAGGCTCAAGGCAATCATTACCGTGCAAAACATATCATGGCCTCCCGAAGTAGTAATTTTCTGTTCAGAAACATGATATACCCGCACCGTTCCGCCTGCAAGACACAACGGTCCTCTCTTATGGTACGGCAGGATAGGGCTTACAGGTTTCCTTGTCCACTCGCCTTCAAAACCACATGTGTGTTAGACAACCGCTCCCGGAATGTTGAAACAGGTCCGCCTCCCTGCCCACCTCCAAAACATGCTCTTCCTTGCCGCTTGTACCGAAAGAACAAGGAGTGTCGTCTTGAAGGCTTTGCATGGCATAGGCAGGGATGACTGCAATCACCGACAAGATGCATTTGAGGACATTCATGAAATATTCTCCTGTAAATGGACTTATTCCGCCAAGGTAATTTTAAGCGTATAGGCATGTTTACAGGGCTTCCGTTCGGGCACTTCTGCCTCCAGGCCGTTTGCCCCCATCCGCCAGGTCAGCGGTTCCTGGCTGCCGAGCAGGCTGACGGAAGTGATGTTTATATCAGGGGAGATGTTTTTTCCAAGCGAAACGACGCGGAACCTTTCTTTAGGCCAGTCCATCACAACGGCATACAGCACATTTCCCTTGCGCGTGAACCGGATGTCTTCCGCTGTCAAGGGCGCTTCCTTGTGGTCGGAAAAAGACCCGGATGCGCTTTGCGTTGGCCCCTCGCCGAATTTCGTCCAGGGCCGCGTATCGTAGATGGCCTCACCGTTAATCTTGAGCCAACGCCCGATTTCCCGCAGGATTTTTTGCGCTTCCTCGGGAATGGCGCCGTCGGGGTGTGGACCAATATTGAGTAACAGGCACCCGTTCTTGCTGACGATATCTACCAGTTCGTGAATC
>JAKLHG010000696.1 GCA_022710255.1 Candidatus Hydrogenedentota bacterium | reverse complement strand
CCCAAATCCGCACCTAAGAAACCGAGTTGTTGGCGTAAAGCCAATAGGGACAAGGAACGTAGAAGCGGCATCCTGCCACTTCGCATCAAGACGGACATGCGGGCTGCAGTCACGATGGAAGCGGCAGGATGCCGCTTCTACGTTCGCGCCATTCCTTACCTGCGGATTTAGGTTCTCCGTTTAATATGTTCTCCGTTTCATATTGAAAATGCGAAGGTATATCTGTATAGTATCGCCAAGAAATCAACGCAGGATATCTCCATTCTCCCTTGAATCCTGATGCAGGAGTCCTATATTTATGACGGGATTACTCATTGCCGGCGGGGCTATGCTCGTCCTTGGCTTATTGCTTTCCGGCCTGCTTGCCCTGGCCAATACACGGTTATACGTCCATGAAGATCCGCGTATCGACGTGGTGGAATCCATGCTGCCTTCCGCCAATTGCGGCGCGTGCGGTCATGCAGGCTGCCGCGCATTCGCGGAAGCCGTCGTGGCGGGAAGCGTTTCTCCGGGCCAGTGTACGGTCAGTTTTCCCGAAGCCGGTGAAGCCATCGCGTCCTACATGGGCGTGGCGGCCCAACGGGACGAAAAAAGGGTGGCCCGCCTGGCCTGCGCCGGGGGCGACGACATGGCGCGCCGCTTTGCACACTACGAGGGTCGCCAGAGTTGCCGTGCGGCCGCGCTGGTGGCGGGCGGCGGTAAAAGTTGCACCTACGGCTGCCTCGGATACGGAGACTGTGCCCGCGCTTGCAAATTCGATGCCATTCACCTGAATAAAAACAACCTGCCTGTGGTGGATGAGGAGAAATGTACGGCCTGCGGCGCCTGTGTTGCGGAATGCCCGAAACACCTGTATTCCATACACCCGGTCAGCCATCACCTGTGGGTGGCATGTTCCACCCACATGCGCGGCAAGGATGCCAAAGAATCCTGCCTGGCAGCCTGCATCGGCTGCGGCATGTGCGCAAAAACGCAACCGGAAGTCATTTCGATGAATCAAAACCTTCCCGTCATCGACTATTCCAAAAATGGCATGGCCACGCCCGACGCAATTCAGCGCTGTCCCAGCGGGGCCATTGTGTGGCTGGAGCCGGGCGGTAAAATCCTCTACGGAGCGAAAGCGCTGGAAGGGCGCATGGCTGCCGGGCAGGCCCCGGAACCGAAACCGACCGAAAGCGAGGCGGTCCCATCATGAGTGTCACGGAAAAAACCTTTCGCCACGGCATACATCCGCAGGAATACAAACACACTGCGGATGCCGCCGTAAAAAAACTGCCCTGGCCGCCCGAAGTCATCGTGTTGCTGTCGCAACATACGGGCGCGCCCGCCCGGGCCCTGGTCACGAAAAAGCAGGACGTGAAACGGGGGGAACCCATCGCTGAGGCGGGTGGTTTTGTTTCGGTGCCGATGCACGCGCCCGTTGCGGGCACCGTGACTTCAGTCGATCTCGCCTTGAACCCGAAGGGCGACCTGGCGCCGGCAATCACCATCCGATACAATCCGGAGGCGGACCAGGACGATATCCACAGTACACCCCGGGACATTTCAGCGCTTGGGCCGGATGAACTCATCCGGGCCATCCAGGACACCGGCATTGTCGGCCTTGGCGGCGCCGCGTTCCCCACCCACGTTAAAATGAAGGTTCCCGAAGGAAAACGCATCGACGCGGTAGTGGTCAACGGTTGCGAATGCGAACCGTACCTGACCACGGATTATCGCGTCATGATGGAACAGTCCGGGAAGATCATTGCCGGCATTCAAATCGCCCTGCGCGTCACGGGTGCTCCCAAGGCAATCATTGCGGTGGAAAACAACAAGCCGGAGGCGATAGAAGCGATGATGCGCGCCGTACCAGCCGGCGCCCCCATCTCAGTGCAGCGGCTTGCCACCAAATACCCCCAGGGCGCGGAAAAGATGCTGAGCACGGCGCTGCTGGGACGCGAGGTGCCATCGGGCGGATTGCCAAGCGACGCGGGTATGGCCTGTTTCAACGTGGCAACACTGGCTCAGATTGGCGAACTGCTGCCACAGGGCCGCGGCCTGATCGAACGGGTGATTACCGTGGCCGGCGGCGGTGTGGAACGGCAACTTCCTGCCGACCGAGGCCGAGCGCAACATCTTCGCGGCCGTCAAGAAGTAGGCCGCGCGCGTGCGGCCGTCAGCGCAGGTCGATCGCCAGCTGGAACATCATGCCGGCGGT
>JAKLHG010000695.1 GCA_022710255.1 Candidatus Hydrogenedentota bacterium | reverse complement strand
AGGGACCTTTCCCATTTCTTTCGGCCCCCACGTCATAGTTCCGCCAGAAGCCGCATCATATATGGCGAACGTGAGCGTGTATTCGCCCGTATCTTCGGGATTCCCTTCCGCATCCGTCAGATAACCCTGGTAATTAATCATCTGGGGAATGTTGGACTGGGCAAACACGGGCGCGGTGGCCAGCATCGCGAGTAACAGGCATGCAGCGTTGATGGACAGGAAATGTCGTTTCATGAGAGAGCCTTTCTTATCATTGGGTTGCGGTTAATGCCCTTGCGGGCGTTGCCTTGAATACACCGTTTATTTTCGGACGCATTACAAATTTTATGTTTGTCATTACCCATATAGAGATAGGAGCAATTTGATATCGCCTGAAGACCTTTGTTTTGGGAATCCCGAAAGGATTCAGAACCATAGTCCGGAGATTCGGCAAGGACGTTTTTTCTTGTTTCAATTCCCGTACCTCGTTCCCAAATTCCAATTCGCACCCTCGTTCCCAAGTTGCACTTGGGAACGTCCTTGCCCGCGAAGTTGAACTTCGCAACGGCGGGATACGGTGCCGGGCTCGATACCCGCCCCGGAACGCGGGGAAAGGCGGGAAGTGGAACTTCAAGAAAGTGCCCGTTCCCAAATGGAATTTGTATTTGATTTTACAACATATTGTAAATAAACAAGATAAAATTTGTATTTTTGGACTATACTAACATGATGACTAACATTCAGTAACCCAAAATATCCTTTATTTGCGGGCATATATAAGCGATTCTTAACATTATACGATGCGTATATGGGAAACGGCATTTTCTTCTCAGAAAACACAACAGAATAACCCTGCTATTGTAACCGCTATGCCGATGGTATTTCATCCCAAACGCGCCCGTCCAATTCATGTACAGCCCTCTTCTTCCGGGTTCCGCCCCCCTGTCCAAATAAGAACTGTACCATTGCTACGCGACAATGCTTCTAGATATCATATGCCATGAGGAGGCTTTCATTGGTTCTTCTCACGATATTGAATCAATGCATATGATAGCCCATGTACAACCTCGTCTACTACCTCCGCTACAACAAGTCTTTTGCCGCTGACAACTGTGACTTTCTGCTGGCACTGACGCGGGGACTGGAGAAAGCGTAAGGATTATTTCATGAACGAAGGACACTTTCGCAAACTGGAACATATGTATCTCGGCGCTCCTATAAATGCATATTTTAAACCGAGGATACACATAGAGGAAGGAACAGCCGAAATTACCATTGCGATTCGGAAGGATTTTTATCATGCGGCGAAAGCTGTGCATGGGGTGGTGTATTTCAAACTCCTGGATGACGCGGCTTTCTTTGCTGCCAATTCATTGGTGGAGGATGTTTTCGTTCTGACCACTTCGCTTACATCATATCTGGTCCGGCCCGTTACGGAGGGTGAAATGAAGGCGGTGGGACGCGTGGTGCATAACTCAGGCCGCGTCATTATTGCTGACACAGAGGTGTTCGACAATGAAGGCCTCCTGTTGGCGCGGGGCACGGGTACCTTCATACGGGGCAAGACACCTCTGTCGGAGGATATTGGCTACGAGTAGGTGAATGCTCCAACCGGATGGGCAACCAGATGTGCTACGTCACCGCTGTTTGCTAATCTTCATTGTGATGACTAGTTTTTAATCGCTGGCATCTCATCCCAAATGCGCCCATCCAATTCTCGCCCGAGTTTCTTGGGATGGACACCAGACCATTGCTTGAAGAAAAAGGGTACGCTGGCCGCAATACACTGGTCCCGAATATCACGCACCCAGGCGGGCTCCATTGTCTGAGCCCCCGGCCCAGATTCGCCGCCTTCGATGGCCCAGTGGATACCATCAAGGTTAAGACCCGGGATAGGCCCCAAACGCGCCCCCCCTGTTCCATTTCACGAATATAAAAAAAAGAGTCACGACACATGGCCGTGACTCTGCACGAGAATACGCATCAGGCAAGGCTAAGCGGCTACACAACTTTTGAAGTCCTGCAAGTACGAATGCACAAAGGCCCTCAATTTGAGTTTTTCGGGAGAGTCCTCCTGCAGCATTTCAATTAGATGCTCAGCGTTGAGATATTTATGCGCACGGAAGTAGTCCTCGCAACCTTTGTACCCGTCCTGTTTGCGAAATCGTAACCAGTAACGCAGGCTCGACTTACTTCCACCATATTGTGGGTCTAGGTGATA
>JAKLHG010000694.1 GCA_022710255.1 Candidatus Hydrogenedentota bacterium | reverse complement strand
CTGCCTGGTGAAAGGCCCGGGTTATCTGCCACGCAAAGTTGCCCTTGAGCGAGGAGGAGGTATCCAGCGTGGCCGGGCGGTTCTTGTCCACGATACAACGGTTACAGTAACACATGGGGCAGACTTCGCGGCAGGCGTAGCATTTGATGCACCGCGCCAGTTCCTTCTGCCAATAGGCCATCCGTTCCTCCGGCGGTTTCGCCAGAAATGCGTCCAGTTCCGGATCGGGCGCCTCGCTTGCCGCACCCTCCGGTACCTGCCCGACAGTTTCATTCGCGAAGCGGGGCATATGCACGTCACAACAGGCGCACTTGGCGGCGCGAGGTTCGCCCACGCCTTCACAAGCGACGCCAATCACATAGAGCGCTTCACGTTCAATCTGGGATTCCTGTTCGAGGACGACGAGCGCTTTCTCATCGCAGCCTTTAACGATAATCGCGGCGGCGCCGAGTGCCTTGATGTCCTTGCGCGTGACATAGGCGGCCAGGTTGGAAAAGCAACGTTCGTTCCACACCAGTTTTTCCGTGTCTTCGGGCTTCGTCACAAACAAGGGGAATGCCGGGGCGTCCGGTTTGCCCTGGCCGTAGCCGATGATGACATTGACTTTGCCCTCTTCAAGCAGTCGGCGGCAGGCCTGGCGAAGACTGCTCTGGATTTCGGTAGTCGGCATCAGGAGACCTCACAAATCTTTTTATACGCTTCATACGGGCCTTTTTTGCGCGTATCTTCGGTAATATCCGTAATGAACTGCTGGAACTTTTTGCCCTCGGCGGCGGATATCCAGGCGAAATGAACCCGGCTCACGTCTATGCCCAGCGTTTCCAGAAGGTCCCGGAATAATATCCAGCGCCGTCGGGCGTGGTAGTTACCCGCAGTGTAATGGCAGTCGCCCGGATGACACCCCGATACGATGACGCTGTCCGCGCCCATTTCGAAGGCCTTGATAATCAGGTTGAAATCAATGCGTCCCGTGCAGGGCAGGCGCACGATGCGCACATTGGCAGGATACTCCAGCCGATTGGTGCCGGCCAGGTCCGCGCCAAGATAGGTGCACCAGTTGCACACATAGGCGACGATTTTAGGTTCAAAGGGTGTTTCTTCGCTCATACCAGGTTCTTTACCATTTCATAAATCTGTTGTTCACTGAAACCGTCCAGGTCAATACTCTTGGAGGGGCAGACGGCCACGCAGGTGCCGCAGCCCATACAGAGCCCCTTGTTGACCCGCGCGGTATATTTCACGAGATTACCCTTGCGGTCACGAATCTCGGCCTTGTCAATGGCGCCGTAGGGACAGGTCCGCACGCAGGCATAACAAGCGGCACATACCTGTTCATCCACGCGGGCGATTTCCGGTTCGCGGGTCAGTTCTTCTTTGCCGAACATGACCAGCACCTTGGCGGCCGCCGCCGACGCCTGCGCCACGGCTTCGGGAATGTCTTTCGGCGCCTGGCACGCGCCGCACACGTAAATGCCGGCGGTATTGGTCTCTACGGGGCGCAGTTTCGGGTGGGACTCGCTCAGGAAACCGAATTCGTCATAGCCGACCTTGAGTTTCTGGGCCAGTTCGAGTATGCCGTCGGCCGGCTGCATGGCGGCGGCCAGCACCACCATGTCGGCTTCCACCGTAACCGGCGTGCCCGACAGGGTATCCGCGCCGCGCACTATAAGTTTACCGTCATCCTCGGTGATTTTGGATACGCGGCCCCGGTAGTAGATGGCCCCGTCCTGCTCGATGGCGCGCCGGACAAATTCGTCATAGTTTTTACCGCCGGCGCGGATATCCATGTAGAACACATAGGGCTGGCCGTCATGCACCTTGTGCTTGTACAGCATGGTGTGCTTGGCTGTGTACATGCAACATATTTTCGAGCAGTAACTCATGCCCTTGGCGTTGTCCCGGGAACCGACACAGGAGATAAACACAATCTTTTGGGGCACGGCGCCGTCACTGGGCCGCTTGATTTCGCCGCCCGTGGGGCCGGAAGCGGATACCAGTCGCTCGAACTGGAGCGAATCAATGACGTCCCTGTATTTGCCATAGCCATACTCGCCGTAGCCTGAATACTTTCTGTCCGCTTGTTCCTGGCCAATTTTGTAAAGTTTATAGCCGGTGGCAACGATGATTGCGCCCACTTCTTCCGTGGCCAGTTCATCCTGGTCCTCGAAATTGATGGCGCCGGCGACACATCGCTTCTGGCACACGCCG
>JAKLHG010000693.1 GCA_022710255.1 Candidatus Hydrogenedentota bacterium | reverse complement strand
TGGTAAAGCGTTGTTCTTGAAATCTGCAATCGCTTCGCCAGCTCGTTTTCCGACAGGTATTCCATAAAACTTTCCTCCAATGGTTTTGTGATTCAGGTCGCAGGAGACAGGGTTACAATTATTCTTCAATCTTCAATCGCCTGCCCTTGTACACATACGTTTGTCCTGAACAGGAATCCACAAGTGATGTTGGGGGAGGTTGCGGCGGGTTGAGGGAGAATGGGAACGGACGGGCTCACTGTCTGAAGTCTAAAAATTCGACTGGCAGGGGCAAATGACTTATATTGTATGGGTCTGGATACGGCTTGGAAACTGCTTTGAGTGAAGTTGCCCCAAAAAAGTTAGGGGCGAATACGGAGGGATTAATCATGAGGAAGTATTTGGGAACCAGCGTATTGATGTTCGTGGCAATCATGGTTTCAGGGGTGTATCTTGGTACCTTTGAAGCCAAGGCGGAAGAAGCATCCGTTCACCCTGGAGATGTAAACACAGACTGGAGAATGGTATTAAGCGAGGCAATCGCGTACCTAACCGGGTGGCAGGGTGGTTCCAATCCGATGTCATATGCTATAAGAGCCGCATACTTGTGGCAGAATGGGGAGATGTATCACTATGACGCGGGGGAGAGTGTGCCGCTATGCTGGGCACTTGGATCCGTCGAAGGCGAGGGGGAAACGCCCCTTGAAGGGGAGTCTACTGAAGGAGAGGGTGAAGCCGAAGTATTGGAAGTGGACTTGATGGTATTCGGGCAAAGAATCTTCCTCGACACCAATGAAAACGGTGTTTTTGACCCGGAAAGCGATACGGAAACGGAGACAATAGCCTTTGATCCGGGTACGCTTGTGTTCAACGTATTCGAGATTGTCAACATCGGTGAGATCACCGCGCCGTCCTTTTTGGCGACCTGGTATATAAACGATGTTGTTTCCCACGAAGAGGCCGTGGACGCCCTGGCGCCGGGGGCAATGGCCACCTTGTCATTGGCGCGGTTGGTGGAAGAAGGTCGGAACGCCATTGGCGTGACGGTATCCAGCGAAGCGGATTTGCATACGGAAAATAACGAAGGCCTGCATTCTTACCTGGGCGTCAGCGAGGAGGCGTCCCTGAACCCCGGGGCCCTGATTGCCGGTGTGGACAAGGGCGGTATTGTTGTTCTCGAAGACGACGGCGAAATGATATTGCTGCAAAGCGACATGGTGCCCGAGCCGGGCATGGTGTTGCTCAACGCGGCGCCTGACGGGCGGCTGGTGCGTTTGACCAGCGTTATCCCCGAAGGCATCCATTATCGTTGCGCTACGGAACTCGTGGGTCTGGCGCAATTTATAGACGAAGGCAGTGCGGTCTTCTCCGTGGAAATTCCCGAGGAACATTTCAAGGGATTGGACCGTGTGACCTACGACAAAGGCAGCGTGGGTATTTCCCTGGGAGGTGTGAGTTTGTCTACCGCGGGCGGGGATGCGGGATGCAGCCTGACGTTGACCGAGGGCAGCGTTATGTTCACGCCCACCTTTGACTTTGCCCTGAATTTCAAACTTTTGCAGGGCTTGACCTATGCGCGCATCGCGGCCCGAGGCACGCTGGACCTGAATTACGAGTGGGAGGCTGCGGCCAGTGTCGCCGGTTCCTATACCGTAGCGGTGGACCTTTCAGAATTCTATCCGGCGCTGCGCATTCCGCCCTATCCCTTTTCCTTCGTGCTGCCGCCCCCGCTGCCGTCGCTGCCGGTCCAAGGCAAGGTCAAGTTCAGGTTGAAAGCGGGTTATAAACGAACTTTTTCTCGAGCCATGACCGTGCAGGCCGGTTTTGATTATCACCCGTGGGCGAGGATCGGCGCAGAGTTCGATAACGGCAGATGGACCAACTTGAACTGTATAGACCTGACCGATTTTAATCCCCACCTTCCCGTGGTCAGCCATGAGGGCGTCGCCTCAACGCAGTTTTTCATCAAGCCGGAGGTGTTCATTGAACTGTACACTGTGGGCGGGCCTACCTTCGGTCCTATCCCCTATGGTGAGGTGGGCTATGCGTCGCCACCGCCGGCCGGGGAATGTCCTTTCCATGTGGCGCTGGGGCTGGACGCCGAATTCGGCGTGGCCATGAACATTCTGGACATAGAAAAACTTTCCTTCTCCTATAACCTCCCGCGATATTCGCTATTGCGCAAGGATTGGCCCTTGGGCTGTGAGAGGCCCATGCTTACCGTCGAACCCC
>JAKLHG010000692.1 GCA_022710255.1 Candidatus Hydrogenedentota bacterium | reverse complement strand
CCGGTCACCAAACGTCAGATATTCTCGACGGCCGCGGACAACCAGAACGCGGTTACCATCCATGTGCTCCAGGGCGAACGCCAGATGGCCCATGACAACCGAACCCTGGGCAGATTCGACCTCATGGGGATTCCGTCCGCGCCCCGGGGCGTGCCACAAATCGAGGTATCCTTTGATATCGACGCCAACGGCATCGTCCATGTCTCCGCGAAAGACCTGGGCACCGGCAAGGAACAGGCCATACGCATCGAAGCCTCCAGCGGACTTGCCGAAGACGAAATCGATAAAATGGTCCGCGACGCCGAACAGCACGCCGATGAGGACAAGAAACGGCGTGAACTAATCGAAGCCCGTAACACCGCCGACACATTGGCCTACAGCACCGAAAAAACATTGAAGGAACACGGGGACAAAGTCGGCGAGTCCGACCGGAAAGCCGTTGAGGATGCCTTGGCGAAACTGCGCGATGTCATGGCCGGCGAAGACGTCGATGCCATCAAGACCGCGATGGAAGCCCTGAGCAAGGCATCCCATAAACTAGCGGAAATCATGTACGCCGAAGCGGCAAAAGCCCACGGCGGCGCTCCCGGCCCGGAATCCGCCGGACCGGGCGCGGAATATGTGCACCCCAAATCGGAAGCCGACACCGGTCCCGTGGATGCGGACTTCACCGTAGTGGATGAAGAGGAATCCGGCGGTCCTTCCCGAAACTGAAGGCGTTTTAAGAACCTACCGGGATGCCCGTGCCGTGGGCGCGGGCCCCATTTTTAACATCCAGGATGCAGCATTATGCCAAGTCAAACAGACTTGTATGAACTCTTGGGCGTATCCCAAAATGCCACCCAGGAAGAAATCCGGAAAGCGTACCTGAAACTGGCCCACAAGTACCACCCGGACAAAACCGGCGGCGACAAGAATGCCGAAGAAAAGCTGAAGAAGATTAACGCGGCATACGATATCCTCAAGAATCCCGAGAAACGTAAACAATACGACCAGTTCGGCAGCATGGACGGACAGCCGTTTCAAGGCGGTTTCGGCCCGGGTTTCGGCGGCGATTTTTCCTCCGGCTTCGATTCCTCCTTTGGAGATATCTTCGACATGCTTTTCGGCCAGGGCGGTCGCCAGCGCGGCACCCGAACCCAACCGGGACACGACTTGGAATATGAACTCGTCCTTAATTTGGGGGAAGTGGCCCATCCCCATAAGAAAACCATTTCCTTCCAGCGGCACGAAACCTGCAGCGAATGCGGAGGCGCCGGCGCGATGAAAGGCACCCAGCCCGAAAGTTGCCCCCAATGCCACGGCACCGGGCAGGTGCGCCAGTCCCACGGCGTCTTCAGCATGAGCCGTCCCTGTAACCGCTGCGGAGGCGCCGGCCGGATCATCGCCCACCCCTGCACGACCTGCAAAGGCACCGGCCAGGTGCAGCGCAAACGGGAACTGAATATCGACATTCCCGCCGGCGTAGAAAGCGGCACCCGCTTACGCGTATCGGGCGAAGGAGAAGCCGGACGCCTCGGCGGGCCCCACGGCGACCTCTATATCCGGATACGTGTGCTTGAACATGAATTCTTCGAGCGGCACGGCATCGACATCGTCTGCGAGGCGCCCATTACCCTCACCCAGGCCGCACTGGGCGCCACCATCCGCGTCCCCACGCTCAACGGACAGGCCGACCTGAAAGTACCGGCGGGAACCCAGTCCGGCACGCAATTACGCCTGCGCGGTCACGGGCTCAGCGACCTGCGCGGCTACCGCCAGGGCGACCAGATTGTCGTCATACAGGTGGAAACCCCCGTCAAACTGTCCCGCCGCCAACGGGAATTGCTGGAGGAATTCGAAAGCCTCAGCAATAACCGCACCTATCCCCTGCTCGATGAATTCAAAGCCAAAACGGATTCCATGAAAAAACATTGACTTGGTTATTCATTGTCACACTTGGCACGGACACATTAGCACGTTCGGGTATGATGGCCGTCATAGTGATTCAAGTCTTTTCCAACATTGATTATCTAATGCGTCATCGGGAACGCGTACAGGACTTGTGGTTAAGATTACTCCACCATTATCTTGACGGGGCCGAGGAGGCCGGCGGGATGGAGCGGGTCCTCGGAGCCGAAGCCCTGATAGATCTTGACCGTGCGCTTCCCCTGTTCGAGCGAGACATTCGTCTTCGTCAGGCGCTTTTCCGGCGGCAGTCCGGCATCGCCG
>JAKLHG010000691.1 GCA_022710255.1 Candidatus Hydrogenedentota bacterium | reverse complement strand
CCCATGGCCTTTGATCCCTCCGGTAATCTGTACTATGTGCCGGGCTATGCGTACAGCGGCACGGCAACGATTTACCGCTGGAACGCCCAGGAGGTGAATGCGGCCATCACAGGTGTCGGCGGTATGGGCTTGCAACCTACAGGACGGGACTGGGCAACATTGCCCACGCCCTACGACGGGGCCACCGGACTCGGGGCTGACCCGTACGGCAATATATATGTTACGGCGACCTCCTGGGGGGCGCCCAGCCAACTTATCGTATTCAAGGCCACAGATGCCTCACCTATTGTTGCAGCGGAATATGGTGGACGCCTGGAAACGTTGCGGTACCGTGACAACGATATATACGTCAGTTGCGCCGATGGCATTTTCCGAATGCCGCTTCTCCAGGTTACGACGTCTCTTGAAGAAGAAACAGTGGAGGCCACGCTCGGGCAAACCGTGATAGTATCGGTGGAAGCCTCCGGCGGTATTGGAGAAAAAAAATACCAGTGGTATCGGGTTGACGCGCAAAAGACCGCCGTTCCCGTGGGCGGTAATCTGCCCCACTATTCCCTCACCGCCCGGACTGAAGACTCCGGCGCACTCTTCTATTGCACGGTATCGGACGAGGTGTATTCCGTGGAATCACCGCACTTTTTGCTTACCGTCCAGGAACCGGTATCCACGGCAACATTTCCCGTCCTGCTGTTTTTTGTATCCTCGCTTTTAGTGCTGGGAATCCTGTCGCTTTATTCGGGAAAAGGGGTAACATCAAAGTTGAAAATCAGCGGATGATTTTGCTACACTCTTCTCAAGTTTGAGGGGTTTATTTAAAGCGGAGACGTAGTTCAGTTGGTTAGAACGCCGGCCTGTCACGCCGGAGGTCGCGAGTTCAAGTCTCGTCGTCTCCGCCAGTAGTTTGTGACGCCGCTTGGCTTTGCCAGGCGGCGCTTTTTTTATGCGTCCGGGTTGCACAAGTCACATGCATAGGTCCAATATGACCTATGACCTATGGGACAAAAAAACAGGGCTCCGTGTTAGTATCACGGAGCCCTGAAATGATTAACAAAGATTGCCGGGGACTAATCACAAAGTTCGAACACACCGGCACCGCCCATGCCACCGCCGATGCACATGGTTTCCAACCCCCACTTGACGCCGCGCCGCTTCATTTCATAAATCAGCTGCGTGGCCAGTTTCGCGCCAGTCGCGCCGAGCGGATGGCCAAGGGCGATTGCACCACCGTTCACATTCACAATGGCCGGGTCAAGGTTTAGTTCCTTGACCACATACAAAGTCTGGGAGGCAAACGCTTCATTGCATTCAATCAACCCGATATCCGCAACACTAATACCCGCTTGCTTACAGGCGTTTTCGATGGCGGGCACCTGGGCTGGACCGAGATAACCGGGGTCACCCGCGGCAACGGCATAACCACGCAGCCGCGCCAGCGGTTTCAGTCCCAGTTCCTTGACAACACTGCCGCTCACAAGGACAGTTGCTGCCGCGCCACAGCTGGTCTGGCTGGAATTGCCGGCGGTAGCCACCCCTCCCTTGCCGCCAGGACCGGCAAAGGCTGGTTTCAGTTTGGCAAGGCCTTCCAGGGTGGTGTCCGGACGAGGGCCTTCATCGGTATCAAAGACAAATGTCTTTCCATTTGCGGCTTTGACTTCGAGAGGCACAATCTGGTCCTTGAAATAACCCTTTGAAATGGCTTCAATGGCGCGCTGATGGCTCATCACTGCCCATTGATCGCATTCTTCACGGGTAATTTTGTAATCGTTGCCTACATTATCGGCGCATTGACCCATGCCGGTGTAAGAGCGCGGATTGTTCTTGACCAGAGACGGATTCGGCATCAGTTTGTTGCCGCCCATGGGAATCACGCTCATGGACTCGGTGCCGCCCGCAATGGCGACATCAAGCATGCCGCACTCAATTTTCGCGCCGGCAGTGGCCATGGCCTCCAGCCCGGAAGAGCAAAACCGGTTGAGCGTTTCGCCAGAAATGGAATCCGGCAACCCGGCGGTAAGCAGGGCCATGCGGCCTACATTCATACCCGACTCCGCTTCGGGAAAAGCGCAGCCAATAACGCAATCCTGTATCTTTTCTGCGGGAATGCCCGAGCGCTTCACGGCTTCCCGAATCGCGGCGGCTGCCAGGTCATCAGGACGCACACGGGCAATCGCGCTGCCGGCCTAGGTCCGGCCCACAGCCGTACGAACGGCCG
>JAKLHG010000690.1 GCA_022710255.1 Candidatus Hydrogenedentota bacterium | reverse complement strand
TCCCCGGAGCCCCGGTATCCGTGTCGGAATGGCATGAAGAGGTTAAAGTGATTATGGAATACGCCGGGGAGCGCAGCACCTATATGCGTCAGCATATCCTGGAATTTTTCGGACTCCCGGGCACTGCAGCCATTTCCATTGCACCGGTCCCCGTCAATCAGGGAGGTATTCGAATCAACGCAGTTTCCCTCCCGGATATTTCCGGCGGGTGGGAAGGCGTTTACTTCCAGGGGATTCCGGTTGAAATTGAAGCCGTACCGGCACCGGGTTATACCTTTGCGGGCTGGAGCGGATTGCCCGAAGATACGCCCGCATGCGCCGAAGTCATTCTGGAGGACGGCCTTGACGTGGCCCCATTATTTACTGAGGCCGAGGCAAGTTCGGTCATTCATTATTGGAGCTTTAATGACGGCACCAGCATTCCCCGCTATACCGCGGGCGGCGCGGCACTGGAGGCGGTCTCCGGCCCGGGCACGGAAATTACCTATGATGACGCCCAGGGCTTTATTGGGGAGAATGCCCGTTTTGGCGATGAGCCGGGCCTTCACCTGCGGGTGAACACTCCACTGGGCGCCTCCCTTACATTTCAACTGCCCACCACGGGATATGAAGACATCCGGTTCCTGTACGAAACGCGCCGATCCGCCAAGGGCGCAGGGATACAGCAGGTGTATTACAGCGTGGATGGCAACCTGTTCGAGTGGTTCACGACCTTTGTCATCTACGATGCCGATCCGGTCCTGCATGCGCTGGATTTTGGGGCCATTGAAGGGGTTGCCGACAATCCAGACTTTGCCGTGCGTATTGAATTTGAACAGGGCGCAGGCGGAACGGAAGGAAACAACCGATTCGATAATGTCACCCTGGATGGTGTGGCGGCCGGGGCGAACCAGCCCCCGGCATCGGTTTCGGCAATCGGCCTGCAGCAAGGCATTGAACAGGGCGATGAAGTATCCATCCCGCTTGACGTTTTATTTAACGACCCCGAGGGCGACCCGATTTCCTTTGAAATCGTTCTTGACAAGACCGGAATCGCCGATGCGGCGATTGTGGGGAACTCGCTCACTCTCCAGCCCCTGCTGCGCGGCGAGCTTCTGGTTACCCTACTGGCATCGGATCCGTATCATCCACCGGTCCCGACGGCCTTCCGAATGCTCGTTTATCCCGCGGCCCACCGTATGGTTGACGGGGAGTTTTCCTTCGAGAACTGGTCGCCGGACGCCCCGGACGGTGTGTATCCGGAACACCTACTGTTCCTGCAAAGCAATACCGATGATACCCTTCTGGATACGCCGCTTGAATACGCCTATCAAATACCTCACGACGACTATAACGAAGACGACTTCGCCACCATCGGTTTCCCCTACAACAACACCCGCCGTACGCGGATAAACGGCCTGAATGAGGAGGGGATATCCTTTATTAACACCGGCCGCGGCCGTGACCTCGGCGGCGCACTGCTGGCGGTGGACACCACAGGCATCCAGGATGCTGTGACCTTGCGGTGGTTGTGCGGCACTTTGTTGCGCAACGAGCGCGAATATGCCATCCGGCTGCAATACCGTACCGGAGTTTCGGGCCCCTTCCTGGACATTACCGATGAGCAGGGCACTGCGCTGGAATACCTGGCGCAGGCGGACGGACATACGCAAATTTTCGGCCCGGTTGTTTTACCGGAGGACGCGTTGGGCGCCCCCTATGCGCAGATCTTATGGCGCTATTATCTGGTCTCCGGCGACAGCGGTCCCAGGGCGCAATTGCGTCTTGACGACATTCAACTGTCCGCAGAGGGTGAAGTCGAGGCGGTATGCCATCCGGCCGATGTGAATCTGGACTGGCGCCTGACGATGAGTGAAACGATACCCTATCTTGCAGGCTGGCAGGGCGGCCTCCATCCCATGTCCCATGCCATACGGGCGGTCTATCTCTGGCAGAAAGGGACGTATTACCGATACGATTCCACTGCCGCGCCAACGCTTTGCTGGGTTTTAGCGGCCCCGGTGGAAGGGGAAGGATGAATTTGGAGCCCCAAAATGGAAGATTGAATTCACAAGCGGTTTTCAAACCAGCGGAAATAAAGGACAAACAATACAGTATTCCCGATTGGTGCGTCATTTAAGTCCAGACTTCCTGAACTCCTCGGAATATACAATGGCACTTTTTGTGAAAACACAGAGACTGAGTAAAGAAGGGACTGACTGCCAAATAGCCCCTGA
>JAKLHG010000069.1 GCA_022710255.1 Candidatus Hydrogenedentota bacterium | reverse complement strand
TTTGCTCTGTTTTCTTGTTTGCATTTAGTCCAACGAAGTTTTTCAGTTGGCAGAGCAACTGAAAAAGCTTATTCGTTGGTGTAATTGATATAGCGGCGGTAACCGGCAAGTTTACACCCGGAAACCGTTTCAAGCGTTATCCCCGCGTATCACGCCCGATCAATTGCAAAAATTCCTGACGCGTGATTTCGTCGTTGTGGAAACTGCCCAGAACAGACGAGGTGGTCATGATGGAATTCTGTTTTTCCACGCCCCGCATCATGGTGCAGAGGTGCTTGCATTCAAGAACTACGCCCACCCCTTCCGCCTGGGTGTGGTCCATAAGCGCGCGCGCTATTTGTGCGGTCAGGCGTTCCTGTATTTGCAGGCGTCGCGCGTAAAAGTCCACAATCCGTGCTATTTTACTCAGACCGATTACCTTCTTCTGTGCAATATAGCCGACATGGGCGCGTCCAAAAAACGGCAGCATGTGGTGTTCGCACATGCTGTATAACTCGATGTCGCGCATGATGATCATATTGTTGGATTCCGCCTCGAAAATGGCGTTGTTGATAATGACGCCCATATCCTGGTGGTACCCCTGGGTCAGGAAAGCCAACGCTTTGGCATAGCGCTGGGGGGTTTTCAATAAGCCTTCCCGGTCGGGGTCTTCGCCGATTTCTATCAACAGTTCTCGCGCCAGTTGCGCCACCCGCTCAATATTCATTTCAGGAACCTTTCTCTCAATAATGTTGTAAACGGTACGTCCGGAACAAGCGCCCGGCGCTGTTCGTCGTTAACCAGTGCCCGTAAAGAGGTGTTATCATCGGGCAAAACCAGTGCCCTGTTCAATTCCAGTAACGCGGCGGCAAGAAAGGGCCTTTTTCGGATATCCGGATCCGGGATGACTAGTCCGGGTTCCTCGATGACCAGCTGTCCGCACAAAACCACGTCTAAATCTATCGCACGGGCGGCGAATTTATCTACGGTTCTCTTGCGGCCCAAGGCCTCTTCTATGGGGCGCAGCACAGCGTACTTGAGTTCTCTGAGTTGACCTTCGAAAGGAAGCATGACCGCGCCGTTCAAATAGTGCGGCTGTTCGGGCCGGTTGATGGGCGGGGTGCGGTAGAAGGTGGAGATGCCGCGGATGATATGCGCTGCGTGGAGCATTTCCAGGGCGCGCGGTATCGTTTCTTCCGGATGGATATTGCCACCCACGGAAATGTAACACGTTTTGAAGGAAGGCTCGTTCAAGTCATGCTCCCGATTTTGAACGGGTGATTTCAACAGCCACGCTTCGGGCAAAACGCAACGCGCCGGGTTTGTCCAGTGTCACGGTCACCCGCGCCACGTGGGGCGCATCAAGGCACACCCGGGCCACTTCCCGCGCGAGTCTTTCCACCAGGAAGCAGGAGGACGCCTCCACCAGCGCCAGCACCTGCTGTCTGACCCGTTTATAATCCACCGTATCCCCGATGGAATCGCTTTCGCCTGCGTTGCGCAGGTCGGCCCACAGCACGATATTCAGTAAAATTTCCTGGGGTTTTTCCCGTTCTTCAGGAAAAATGCCCAGGATGCAGCGGGCGCGCAGGTCCCGGATGAAAATCTTATCCAACGCCGTTTCATTCATACATGCTTCCTCTCAAGTGCCGTCCGCCGTCCACGAACAGGGTCTGCCCTGTCACAAATCCGGCGCCGAGCAGATAGAACACCGCCTTCACGATGTCTTCCGGGCCGCCATGACAATGCAGAGGGTTGCTGGAGGCCAGTTGTTCAAGGTAGTCTTTGCCCTTGCCCGCAGGCGGCAGGATCAGTCCTGGCGCAACGGCATTGACACGGATGTCCGGGGCGAATTCCACCGCCATGACCCGGGTCAGTGTTTGCAGTGTCCGCTTGCTCAAATGGTAGGGCAGATGCTTTCTATCATAGTCCATGACCATGGTATCGATCATATTGACGATGGCGCCGGGGCGTCCCTGCGCCGCAAAACAGCGTGACAGCAGCAGCGGCGCGATGGCGTTTACCGACATGTTCTCCTGGATTGCCCTGTCGGTCGTGTCGGCGAAGGTTATTTCTTCGAAAATGGAGGCATTGTTGATCAGTATGTCCAGGTGGTTCGTTTTGGACAGGGCCTCTTCCATGACACGGGGGACCGTACCCTCCGCCGCGAGGTCGGCCTGCACAACATCTGCGACGCCGCCCGCATCCGCGATGGTCTGCGCCAGGGCGCGGGCTTCCGCTTCGGCGCGGTTATAGTGCAGCACTACGCGTGCGCCTTTTGCCGCGAGGGCAAGGGCCAGGGCTGCGCCAAGCCGTTTTGCCGCGCCCGTGATAAGGGCCGTTTTTCCGTTCAAAAAATCAGCATTCATGCCCGGGTATTCCCGCCTTATCCTTGGATAAAAAGTTAGTTCAACAGGGCCTGAAGGGCCTCGATATTTTTTCTGGCCGCTTCAAAGTCCGGCGCCTGTTGAAGGGCTTGATGGTAAAAGGCGATGGCCTCCTCATAACGGCGTTCACGCGCCCGGAGATTTCCCAATTCAAGCAGAAAGTCCGGATTGCCGGGTTCTTGTTCGTGTAAATATTGGAACTGCGTAAAGGCCTCGTCATAAGCTTCTCCCTGCAGGCAGGCATAGGCGAGGTTGATGCGCGCCCGGGTAAAGTCCGGCTGCAGCCCCAGCGCCCGTTCATACCACCTCCGCGCTTCCCGCGTATTCCCGTGGAGGGCGTACTGATAGCCGATGCCGTTCAGGAGTTCGGCGTCTTCCGGGAACCGTGCCGCGCCTTCTTTGTAGATACCGATGCCCTGTTCAAAATCCCCGTTTTCGATAAAGAGGTTTCCCAGATTGGCGCGGGCAAGGGTGTATTCCGGCGCCAGTGCGAGCGCTTGTCGAAACAGTTTTTCCGCCTCTTGTCTGTTCCCTTGTCCGGCCAGCAACAGTCCCAGGTTGTTCAGGGTGCGCACGTCTTTCGGGGCGTGTTCCAATGTGGCCCGGTACCAGTATTCCGCCTCCTTCATGTCGCCCGCCGCCATGAACTGCACACCCAGATTATATTGGAGACCAGGATCGTCGGGCGCGTACTCCAGGGCTTTTTTGAATGTGTCAATCGCCTCTTGTGTATCCCCAGTGCGGCCCAGCAGGTCGCCCAGGTTGCTCCAAGCCAGCACAAATTCGGGGTTGGCCGCCACGGCCGCCCGGTAATGGGTCAACGCGCCGTCCAGGTCTTTTTCCTCTTCCAGCAGTATCGCGAGATCGTTATGGGCGCGGCTGTCTTCCGGATTCAGCGTTAATGCCTCCTCATAGGCGGCGCGCGCCTCGTCTCTGCGCCCGTCGGCAGCGAGGACCACCCCGATGTGGTAATACAAATCCTGGCGGTAGGGAACCGGCTCCTCCTCCGTGCCCAGCGCCGCCCGCAGCAGCCGTTCCGCCATGGCATATTCCTTTTCAAGGGCCAGGGCATGGCCGATTCGGAAAGGCATGTACAGGGAGAATGTCTCGCGGAGCATTAGTTCCGCTTCCACTTTCGCCAGTTCCACCTTTCCCGCCCGAAGCCAGGAATCCGCCCGGGCGTAATGCCAGCGGGCCTTATCCGGCCGGTAGGGCACGAAGTCGATGGAGGCCAAGACGACAAGGAGTACGAGCAATGCCGCCGGGAGCGCCGTCGCCTTGAAGCACTTTTGTGCCAGAAACTGAAACAGGCGGACAACGCCATATGCCCCGATCATGAAAAGAAAACCTGTCAGTGGATGCCTGGCCCGCGCGTTCACGAAAAAGGGGAGGAAAGATAACCAGTACATGAATATGAGCCCAAAAATCAAGGGCAGCATGGCCTTCGTGGCGGTTTTTTCAGGCAGGCTGTTCCGACGCCAGTCCCGCAACAGCAATACGGTTCCAAAAAGAAACAGGCCAAATACATACGGGAACCCCGGCAGGAATTTCAGAGGGGGGTAGTAGTCTTTTTCGTATTGGATGACCTTGTTCTCCGTGATTTCCCACGGGGACCAGAACAACGCTGCTTTTTTCAGCGTCAGGCGCAGCGCCGCCCCGGGATGCGCGCCTACCCATGCCAGTGCCTTGTGCATGAAGATTGTGGACGCTTCAGAATGGGTCAAGTTTTCCTTGCCCACCTCGCGCCCCAGCCCCTGCACGATACGGTCATATTCCCACACGGAAAACTGCCCGCCTCCTTCCAATGCCTGCAGGTACGGGGTCCACGAGGTATGCCCGTCCGAATACTCACTGTTGCCGATGTGCAAGTTTTCGCCAAAGTAGGTGGAGATGGGAACGAATTCTCCGGACACAAGATAATTGCGCAGTGTGACCGGCGCGATGGTCAACAGCGTGGCGCCTAACAGAGCGGTCCAGGCCGGGATCGCCGCCCGGACCTTGCCGTCACGCCATGCCACCCACATCGCCCATACCGCCATCACGGGGCCGTACAGCAAAATATTGGGGCGCATCAGAGCGTAACATCCGGTCAAAACGCCCGCCACGGCCATCCAGCGCGCCGCCTTGGTCCGGCTCCATTTATGCAGGGAAAACAAAATGCAAGGCAGTAGAAACACGAATACCGCCGGGTCGTTGATCTCGCCCTCGTAATAAATGAACCCCCAATAGGTCGCCATCAGGGCGGCCGTAATGAACCCGGCGGCGGTGCCGAACAGTAACCGCGCCATACGGTACATCAGCACAATGGAAACGAGTCCCAGAATAACATTAAAAATGCGGGGGGCAAGGTAATTACCGCCGGTAAACAGGTAGATCACGGCCAGGAGGTAGGTGTAGGCGGGAGGCCGGTAATAAGGCGTGGTGGCGATTTTCGGGTCGGAACGGCCTTCGGGCAGTGTCCAGTCCCCGGAAAGAATGGCGCGGGCGTGATAATCCTGAACAGACAAATCCTGGCGCAGTTCAGCAAAATCGGGAGCCTTCACCACTTCGGCCAGATACCACACGCGCAACAAGACGGCCACTACAAGGATAAGCGCCAGCCACCAACCCCGTCTTCGCAGGGTTCCGGGCACTGTTGAGGCTTCCTGTCCGAGGCGAATTTCCCGCGCTTCCTTCATTATGAAACCCTGACCAGGATAAACCGCGCCAGGCCTTCCATTGAGTCACGGAAGGGCGAAGATGGAAAACAATGAAGGCGTTCAATGGCGGTTTCTATATAGGTGTTCACGCGCCCGTTCAAAAGCACCGGGATGTCCAGCCGTTGGGAACAGTCTCTGACCCAGGCGCAGTCCCGGTCGGTAAGCGATACGCCCTGCAATGCCTCCAGGGCCTTTCGTTCCCGATCATCCATTCGCTGGCGCAACAGTATCAGGGGCAGTGTCTGTTTGCCCTCGGCCACATCGCCGCAACTGGGCTTGCCCAAAACCGATGCGGGCTGGCTGATATCCAACAGATCGTCCACCAGTTGGAAGGCAATACCCAGGGCGATGCCAAAGTCATACAGCATGGAAACCGAAGCGGGGTTGATAAGGCAGGCCGGAGCGCTGCAGGCCGCGGCGAACAGGCTGGCCGTTTTGGTATCCGCCAGGGTGATACAGTCTTCTTCGGTCGCCTCGCCGACATCCTTTCCAAAGAAGCGCAGTTCCCCTTCGGACATGCGCCGGACCACCCTCGTGGCCGCGCTGATGATGTCCAGCGAACGGTATTCCAGAAGCATCTCCAATGCCCGCGCCACCAGGTAATCGCCGCCCAATACCGCCGCATGTTCATCCCAAAGCACGTTCAAGGCATATTGGCCCCGGCGCAGCGAGGCGTGGTCCACCACATCATCGTGGGCGAGTGAAGCGAGGTGCATGGCTTCATAGGCCGCCGCAAGCCGGGAATAAGGCCGCAGGTCCTGTTCACCGAGGGTTCCGGCGGCCAGCAGGCATAAGGCTGGCCGCAGCAACTTACCTTCCGCAACGGTTTCTCCCGCTGCGGCCGCCGTACAATGCACCAGGCGCAGTACATCTCCCCAGATCTCCTTCATTACCCCGCGCACTTCCTCGAGTGCCGGCGCAATGGGCTCGTATAACGCGGACAGCGTGTGTTGATGCTTCATGGCGTGAATTGTAGCACAGCCCCGAAGAAGGCCCAAAATACAGGCCACAGGACCCATATCCGGTGCTATAAGGGCATTTGTAAATTCCAGGCTGGCGAAGGTGAATCTGCGCTTACGGGCGTGTTTACATGCCCAGGCCGCCATCCACAGGTATCACCGTGCCGGTAATATACGCTGCCTGTTTCGATGCCAGGAAAGCGGCCAGGGAGGCGACCTCCTCCGGCACGCCGGTACGCCCGAGGGGGATGCGCTTCAGGACCTCTTCCCGCATCGCCGGCGGCATGGCTGAGGATAAATCGGTGTCAATCAGGCCGGGTGCAATGAGGTTGACGGTGATATTGCGGGAGGCAAGTTCACGGGCGCAGGCTTTGGTAAAGCCGACCAAGGCCGCCTTGGAAGCCGCATAATTGCATTGCCCCGCCTGGCCGCGCAGGCCGGCAACGGAACCGATGTTGATGATCCTGCCGTAATGCTGGCGAACCATATGCCGTGATGCCGCCTGCATAGGTAAAATACGGCGTCCAGGTTGGTCCGCATAACGTTTGTCCACTGGGCGTCCTTCATTCGCAGGAGCAGGCCGTCATCCGCAGTGCCAGCGTTGTTTATCAGAATATGAATGCCGCCGAACCGCTCTACGACCTGGTCTACCAGTTCCCGGGCGTTTCGCGGTTCCGAAACGTCACACGCATATCCGGCGCAGGCCGGTCCGAGGGCGTCCGCCACGGCCTGAGCCCGTGCGCCGTCGCGGCTGCATAAGGCCACCCGCGCGCCCCGGGCGATACAGGCTTCGGCACACGCTTTTCCAATGCCTCGCGTGCCGCCCGTGACCAGGGCGACCTGGTTATCCAAGCAATTCATGTCGACTCCGCTCCATCCTGCCCGTCTGTTCTTTCATGACTGCCCTCTATTGTACCTCAGGATACCCTTCCCACGCGAAGGGACATTGTGTGCGTTGGCGAGTTTCGCGAGTGGCCTGAAATAAGAAAGGATGAGTTTTCGTTGAGGCGGTGCTTCGGGTGCCTGTCGGCCCATGGTTGGGCAAAATCGTCTTCCGGCGCCAAGGGGTGGGGGCGAGGGACGCTGCCTTTATCCTCGAGGCCTCTCTGATTACTTTCGCCCTGGGGAAATGAACCGCGTTTCTTTGGTGGATGATTAAGGCTCGATAACCGTATCCGCGGTCAATGGCGCCGATGTATCATCAGGCGCGGGTTCTTCCTTCGCTTCGGTCGCTTCCGTTTCCACATTGCGCAACAACCGTATGTTTTCCCGGATATGGTCGATGAGATTGTTTTCAACGGCGGCGCGCGTGCCCAGAATTGCGTTTTCCACGCCTTTAGCGGTGCAGGACCCGTGCAGGATTATCACGGTGCCATTGATACCCAACAAGGGCGCCCCGGGGTACTCATTCGGATCGACGGTGTGTTTCATTTGAAGCAGCGCTTTGCGGGCGAGCACGGCGCCGAGTTTGCTCATGGACGTGCTCTCGAAGGTTTCCCGGATCAGTTTTCCCATAAAATAGGCAACCGCTTCCGTGGTTTTAAGGAAAAGGTTGCCGACAAAACCGTCGCATACTACCACATCGGCGCGGCCCTCGGTCATGGCACGTGGTTCCACGTTTCCAATAAAGTTCAGGTGTTTCGCCTGAGACAATGTGGCGTGGGCTTCCCGGGCGATGGCGCCGCCCTTGAGATTTTCCTCGCCTATGTTCAGCAATGCCACCCTCGGGTGCTGCACCCCGAGCGCATAACGCGAATAAGCGACGCCCATTTCAGCGAACTGGCATAACTGCCGCGCGGAGCAATCCACGTTGGCGCCCAGGTCCAATACCACCGCTTTACCGGTCAAATTGGGCAGGGTCTGGCTGACCGCCGGACGGGAAACCCCCGGAATCGTTCCCAGCAGGATTCTCGCGGCAACCATGACGGCGCCGGTGTTTCCGGCGCTGATGACGGCTTGGGCTTCCCCTTCCTTGACCATGCGCATGGCCACCAGAAGGGACGATTGCTTTTTCTTGCGCACGGCCAGCACGGGCTGTTCGTGGGGCCCAATCCTCTCCGGGGCATGCCGCACCTGGATATTGCCCATTTTAGGAAGGGAGGACAGTTTTTCACGCAACAACGCTTCATCGCCGACCAGCACCACTTCCACATCGGAACTCAGACTGGCTTGCACCGCCCCTTCCACTTCCACATCGGGGGGGGCGTCGGTACCCATGGCATCCACGGCTATACGCACGGCAGTATTTCCCGGGAGGCGGCATAACCGGCGCAATCGGCGTCCTGCGGGCGCAATTCCCTTATGCGCCGCCTCGTGACAAGGTTACAATCATTTTGGGGTTTTACAACAACACGGCCTTTATAAAAACCAGTCTTAAGGCATACTCGATGCGGCAGTTTGGCTTCGCCGGAATCCGGGCATTCCGTTACATTGGGCGCGGTAAGTGCGTGGTGGGAACGACGCATGCGCTTCTTCGTGCTTCCCGTACGTCTTTTTGGTACTGGCATTTGCAGTTACTCCTTTTTCTTTTCAGGGGCCAATTCGGGGAAGAGCCGCGCCAGCGAAGCCAGCCCGGTGTTCCCTTCCGGTTCTACGATGGATGTGTCTGTACACGTACAGGCACCTGTATTCAAGTTAATGCCGCATCCGGGACACATTCCCTTGCAATCCTCTTCGCAGAGAAAACGGGATGGCTGGGCGAATACCAGCTCTTCCCAAATACAAGGGGCCAGATCTATTTCCGGACCTTGAAAAGGCCGGCAGGATTCACCCTTCCGATCCTTTACGGAATGACCTGTCTCTTCCAGCCCCGCAGCATGTTCAAGTTCTTCATACGCAAGCGCCTCCCCCTGTCTGAACACCCAGGCCACCGTTACGTTGAACGCTGCCCGGGCGGGCGCAAGGCAACGGAAGCAGGCGTTTGTAAACGCGCCGCTGACCGTCCCGCGAAATAGAAAGGTGTCGGCAACGGCGGTGAAACACCCGTGAACCGTCACGTCAAAAATGGGCAGTCCCAAGGTGTCGGGCGGTTGAATCTCAGTGACAGGAGCGCACGCGTCAAACACATACCCTGTCTCGCCGATGCAGGCGACAGGAATCTTAAAAGTGCTCATGGAGTTCATTCTTTCGAAAAGGCGCGACGCACCTACTAGTGTAGCAAAAACAGGCGATATACTTCAATCGGCCAATGCATACCTCTGTGATACGGCATGGGAATACTGTGTTCTTCGGACACCTTGGCATAAAGATGCTCCGCAGTTTCGGATACAGTCCAAAAAGATCGGGACTGCGGGTTCCAATCCCTGCAGTCCCGTTGGTTCAACCGTAATACCTTGGCTTTCCTGCCGTCGGACCGTCCTTATGGAAGCAGCAACTGCATATTGAAACTTTGCGGCTTGTTCGGTTTATAACTTTCGTAAGCGTCCTTGCCGGTGGTGCTGTTCGCGACATTTACATAAATATCCAGCGGCACATCATCGTACACCACGTTTAAAATGTTCTTTCCCGCATCCGCGAATAAGGGTGAGTTGGCGGTGGTGAGCAAGGTTTTCAGCGTCAGTTTGTCAATGGATTTGTCCAACTCTTCCCGCAGAATATTAAGCCGGGTCGGTGCGCTTTCATAGACGATTCCGGGAAGACTCAAACCGAAGTCGTCTTCTGCCAAATCATAGCGGAGCGGCGGAAGAATGCCGATGTCGTCCGTTCTGACGCGCACGCCCCGGAATTCGTTGCGTCCGTCCCCGAAGACAAGCGCGGTATTCAGGGGCGGCGTGTCTTCCGCGATACTGATGGCGTCCCTGAGGCTGAAAGCGTCATAGAAAACGGTGCGCATCAGGGGAAGGGCATCAGATACGCCGCTTGTGCCGGGGTCCGGGACTTCAACGGCCGAAATAGCGCCCAGATTGACGCCGGTATAACCGAAGGCGAGCCCGGTATAGGTGAATACGGTGTGGGGCGCGCCCTTATCCGGGATGTACAGGATGGCGCACAGGTGCTGTGCGAAGTCGATTCCCAGTTCGTTGTTCAGGGTAGCTGCGTGGGCTGCCTCCGAATCCCCTGTGAGCAGGTTGCCATAGGCCATGGTGGCTGAGGCGTTCCATTGGCTGCCGTCCATGGCTGCGGCGTGGGCCATTTGCAACCGATCCAGGCCGATGTTAGCGCCTTCGGAAATCCCCTCGATTTCTTCGAGGATACGGGTGTCCATAAACGGCTCCGCGTCTTCCCACACGTTCATCAACGCTTCGTCCGTGGCGCCGGTGGCCTCTTGGTAGGCTTCCACATAGGCGTTTACGAAGTCGAAAATATCGTCGGCCAGCAGTTTCCCGTAATCCTGTCCCATGGTGAAAGGCGAACCGTACAGGGTGATGACCGGCAGAATGTCAGCGGAAAATGGTACCGCGTCTTTTCTCTTTGTATTGGCGAGGTATCCGTTGAAATCCGGATACACGGGATTGCCGTTTATATCCACGGGCAATATGCGCACGCCGGTGGTAAATACAAGGTTGGGCGTTTCGATGCCGTACAGGCTCGCGGGGAACGGGAGCTTCGCCGGATTGAGATATTCCATCTGAATGAAGAAGCCCGTGTAACTGCCTGCGGGCGGGTCTTCGGGCCGCGCGCGGTAAATGCCCGGCGACGTCTCCAGAAGCTCCGTGGCCGTCCATTGCGTTTTAAGGACGCCGTTGCGGAAATCGCGTTTGTCCGCGGAGGTTGCCTGCCACAGGCGCACGGTCTCCGGAGGATTGCCTTCATCGATTTCCACGCGGATGGTGCCATTCGCCTCGAAGGTCTGGGCAAATTCAGGCAGTGCTATTCCCTGGGATACCGCCAGGTACCAAGCCGTCAGGCCGCGCGCGGGATTATCCTCATCCGTGATATCCGTATCTTCCCAGTTCCCCATGCTGTGCCCCGCGTTGGGCAAAAAGTTCAGATGTTTCACGTCCGGCAGCGCATCGAAATAGAACTGGGTGGTGTCCGGGATGAAAAACTCATCACCGGTGGCATTCATCATGAATTTGGGCATGTCCTTATACCGCCCCTCCAACACATATTCGTAGGGGTCTACGCATTTCAGAAGCGCCTGGGCTTCCGGCGACAGCGTTTCGCCCTCCTCGCTGGTAATCAGCTGGTCGAAGATGCCTTTCTGTGCGTAGGGATAGATAGCCGGGCTCCAGTACCCGTAGGAGGCGCGGTGATGTTCCAGGTGGGGTTTCATGTTCAGCACATTGATGACAATGGGGGCAATGGCTTTAACCCGCGGGTCGACGGCTCCGGTCAACCACGTTGTCCATCCCCGTTTCGAAGCGCCCGCCACCACGAAATCCTTAACCTGGATGCCATCTTTCGCCAGGATAGTCTCCGCCACATCCATGGCGCGCACGACCGATTTGACCATGGGATATAGCAACGGCCATCCGCTTGTGGGGACCCCGTCATTTTCGCGGTAGGACCGCAGGTATTTGTCGTAAGAGTAGGCGATAATATCGTCTTCAGTACGTTCCCGCAGAATTTTGGGTTCGCCGGAGTAGTTATCTTCCCTGCCGGCGGGAATTACTTCGTCGTTGAAAACAATGGGCTGGCTGGGCACATTCTTAATGTGGACCACGGTCGTGCCGGTCAAGATGGCGAGGTCCCGGACAACTTCATTGACTTCCGCAGTTGACGAACGGCTGCCCCCGTCGATGAAGAGCATGGCCGAATTGCTCATCTTGAACGACCGCAGCGGCTCAATGATGGTCACCGCATGGGTCCACTTCGTGTAATCGGGATGCACG
>JAKLHG010000689.1 GCA_022710255.1 Candidatus Hydrogenedentota bacterium | reverse complement strand
TAATGGCCCGCCCTTCAAACGACACCGGCTGCTATGGGAACGTTACAGCACAAGGGTCGATACGGGTTACTCTTGGAATTCGTGCGGGAGAAGACTCTGAACCGTCGCATTCAGGGCTACCGGTTCCGAAGATTGTATCACGACTTCGTAGACAAGACCCGGAATAACAGGATAGTATATGGAGGAAGGCTGGTTCCCCTGCAATTCCTCATGATATTTTAAGTCCCCGTCATAATAAACCTGAAAACGCAAGCCCGGCGCCGCGGATTCGGGCCGAACGGTGAACACCACCTCCGATGCCTGGATATCAAGCCAGGTGGAACCGCTGGAGTTCCATTTAATCTTTTGACGCACCGGCGTGGTATCTGCGGGAAACCTTGCAGGCACGGAATCAGGTAACGCCCGGGAACCGCTAACGGCGGCCCTGACCGCAGGAAGTTCCACCAGAGGATTGATCCATTCACCATGCCGGCGACATTCTACAACCCAAAATGAAACAGCGCCAAGGACCCATACCATTATAAACTGCACAATCCAGACCGCCGGGGCCAGGCGCACATCGGTTTTGAAGGTGAACACAACAATAAGCAGGGACAACAACAAGGAAGCCGCAAAGGCAAGAAACGGAAAAGGCAGCGGCAAGAGCAGCATGACCAGAACCAACGCCCCAATCAAAAACCCGGAAATATAGACAAGAATAGCGGGCGGGACATATTTTACACGGAATAATTTCAAAGACAGCATAATGGCAAAGGGCCAAAATAGGAACATGATAGCACCGGTCGCCACGCGTCCAGGGACCAGAATACGATCCCATATATCCCCAGTCGTCAACAGAGGGGCTTCCACCGCATTCATGTAAGTTTTAACAAGACCATAACCAAACGCCAGAGAAGCAGCCAGCAGGATACCGATGACAATCAGCGCCAGCGTGGTCATGGTTTCAGGACGCAACAAATATTTGCCATGCGCTTCCAGTGGCGGAGCGTTCAAAAAAGAGGGCGACTGTTTTCGTAAAGCGGCATTGCATTGCCAGCAGGTCTCAAATTCGTCGCTGTTTTGCGCCCCGCAACGAGGACAAATGATACCGGTAACCAGCAGTTCTTCTTCCTGTTCCGGCGACAACTCCGGCTGGAAAATACCGCTGATTTTGATCTGTTTCCCTGATTCCTTCTTCTCAATTTCCGATTCCAGGGTTTTCACAGCCCTTTTTGCAACCGTATGCTCGGGACTGATACGCAAAACCCGGCGCCAGGTATCGAGCGCATCCTTTGTTCTGCCGTCCACCTGATAAACATGGGCGAGTTGTTCACAGGGGCCGACTTCGTCCGGCCATTGCTGAATCGTTTTGAGCAAGTGCTCTTCCGCTTCGGTATAGCGCCCCAGGCGGTAATAGGTGGCCGCCAGATAGCGCTGAACGTTCATTTTTGGCGTCCACTCTTTGTTGAGCACCTGGAGATTCTCGAGGGCCAGCAGGTATTCATGCTCCGCATAGAGTTTTTTAGCCAGACGCCAGCGTTGTTGATGGTCGTCAGGATTACTTTCAATATACGCCGCCAATTCCCAGACATCAGACATGCCAAGAATCCTTTTTCTTCGGGGGCGAAGTTTCGCGCCCGGGACGGAGCATTCTTATTTTTTACGGCGTTTTTCTTTTCGCGCCGCTTTTCTTTTTTCCGCGTATTGTCTCTTTTTTAACCGGAACCATACCTCGTTGCCAAGCCAGGACAACAGCCCGGCACTGATGGCCGCGGCAAACACCCCGGTAAGCACCAGGGTCAAGACAGGCATAGTCGCATCATAAGTAACAGAATACACGAGATAAATACAGGGACCGGCCAAGAGCAGCGTCAACACCACCCATATCAACCATCCCACGACATCGGGATTCTTCAATACTGCGGGAATCTTCATTACGCCTCCATGTTATGATGCACGATTCACTGCGGGCAGGATCAATTGAAAACAGGCGCCGTCCTCACCGTCGAGTAACAGGAGTCTGCCTTTGTGTTCCCGTGCAATCTTTGCTGAACAGGTAAGCCCGAGACCGGTACCGCGCCCGCCCTTGGTTGAAAAAAAGATATCAAATATCTGGTCACGCACGTCCGGGGGAACTCCGGGCCCATTATCGGCGACCATAATTTCCACCCCTTCTTCCCCATGCCGTTTCAGGGTTATATCGATACAGCCATGCTCTTCCGGGACCGCGTCCATGG
>JAKLHG010000688.1 GCA_022710255.1 Candidatus Hydrogenedentota bacterium | reverse complement strand
TCGCGTGGGTACAGCGCTATCCCGGCAACAATCTCTCCGGCTTCCTTTTCTTCAATGAACCAGCCACCTCACCGGCCAACAAGAACGCCGTTTATGAAAACCTAAAACCGTTCGACTGGTAACCTCCAACTCTCGAAGTGGAAATAAGAATTGGAATCATGACGGTGGACAATGTCTTCATGCACCCCATCAGTTCAGATACTTCACCACAGCTTCCACCGCGCGGTGGGCGGCAACGACACAGTCGTTCAAGCCGATACCGCGATAGGCGTTACCGGTAAATACGAGTCCGGGGCATGCGGTTTCCGCTTTATCCAAGGCATCGAGGCGTGCTTCGTGACCGAGGGTGTATTGCGGGATGCCGCGCGGATGCCGGTACAAACGGGCAAGTTCAGGCGCGCCGGTGATTCCGAGCAGCGGTTCCAGTTCGCGACGCACAAGGCTTACGGCCGCTTCATCGGAAAGGAGATTGGCGTCCGGGTCGGGCGCACCGCCCAGCATAACGCGCAGGAGTACGGAGCCCCGGGGCGCCTGAAAGGGAAACAGGGTCGACGTCCAGATGCAGCCGAGCAGGCGCAAATCCTGCCCGCGCGGCACCAGGAACCCGAAGCCGTCCAGGTCATGGCGGACCGCATCGCGTGGATATCCCAGACACGCCACGGTCAGCCCTGCGTAAGGGATGTCCGCCAGAGCACGCGCAGCGGGCGGATGCAATTCGCGTACCAGTCTGGCGGCGGCATAGGCCGGGGTCGCTACAACCACAGCCCGGGCGCTCAAGGTCTCTCCGTCCGCCAAAGAAACGGCATAACCTCCTTCAATCGGTCGAATGGCGGTCGCGGACGTGTTGTAGCGCATGGCATCGCCAAGGGCGGTTGCAGCGCGCATGGGTAACGCCCCGATGCCTCCTTTGTAGGTGGTCAGGGTGCCGGGCGGGCCCATGGGACTGGCCTTACGGTTTTTACGGATGGCCATCAACGCCTTGAACAGGCCACCGTACTCTTGCTCCATGCGTACCATGCGCGGGAAACAATGGGCCATGCTCAATTGGTGCGCATCGCCGCCATAAATGCCCAGCACCATGGCGCCTACCATAATCCGGGCCGCTTCCCGGCCGATGCGGCGCGACGCGAATTCAAAAATACTTTCCGGGCTGTCGCCTTTTATTTGCGGAATTAGCGGTTCGCAGCAAAGGCGCAGCCGGCCGCGCACGGACAGTAAAGGGGACAGGAAAAAACCGGGAGGCATCCGGACCTGATGCAGTTTTCCGTTACGGTAAATGAACCGTTTCGCTGCGGCGGTGTTCGCCTTGATGGTGTCTGGGGCCAGGCCCAGTTCTTCGGCCCATGAGGCGGTTAAAGGTTCACGGTCCAGAAAACCATTGGAACCCCAGTCGAGAATATACCCGTCCACGGAATCGCTTCCGGTCGTGCCACCGGGCCCCGGACCGGTTTCCAGGGTTACTAATGATGCCTTGCCAAGCGATATGGCAAGGTAATGGGCGGCACATAGTCCCGACACGCCTCCGCCAATAACAATAACCTCTTTATCCATAATAAACATCCCGTTTTCAACGACACTCTGACAGGGCTCTTTTCAGTACTTTACCCGGGGAGCCCATCGGAACGGTTACACTTAAATGACTGTTTCATGGTATAGTATCCATACTACCAACAGCAACATTACAAGGAGATTTTCGATGATATACCGCGCATCCTTAACGGTCGCCCTGGTTGCATATCTCGTTGCGGGGACGTCAATCGCTCAAGAAAATAGTACTGCGCCGAATCCAGACGCTCCCATACCGGAGTCGCCGGCGGCTTATACCGCTGAAACAATTTTAGAAGGCCTGAACACGGTTGTCCGGGAGACCTTTACCGGTGTTGTTACCGCCGTTGACGCGGGAGATTTGCTTTCCTTGAAACGGAATGGGACTTCGGTTCAAGTGCGGCTGTATGGGGTGGATTGTCCGGAAGCGGGACAGAACTATGCCGAAGAGGCGCGCGCAGTCGCAGTTAAGGCCGTTCTGGACACCACGGTCAGTGTGCAAATTTTGACCGAGGATTCACAGGGCTTGCCGGTGGGGCTCGTATTTGATGGTGCCGGAAATAGTCTCAGCCATGTCCTGGCCGCGGAAGGCCTTGCCTGGTGGGATGACCGTAATGCGCAGAAGGACTCCCTGTTGCGTAAAGTGAGCGCGAAAGCGGTGAGTACCCCCAAAG
>JAKLHG010000687.1 GCA_022710255.1 Candidatus Hydrogenedentota bacterium | reverse complement strand
GTGAATAAACACGGCACCCGTATCCTCCGGGCAGTTCTTCCGCAAGTAGTCCGCCACGTGTTCCATTGCGGGTATTTCGTCAGTCTGGGAACCCCGGTATCGGTCAATCCAGCCGTTCACCTGACGATGGGTGAAGGAACCTTCCTTTTTCAGGTCCCCCAGTTGGAGCGCTCTGTAATCCACCCCGTGCAGGGCCGCCAGGTTCCCGACGAAGGCATCGCAGCATTGCCGGACCAGTTCTGGCGGACAGGTGAATCCCTCAGGCCTTTTGCCTCGCAGAATCACTCCTTTAATCCGTTCCATCACGTAGAAGGGCGCACCCAGCACTCCCGCATCTTCACAATATGCGAGGGGTTTGGGAGATTTCGGATAGACGGGGTTTAGCGCACTCAACACACGGTATTCCCGCAGCATGTCATGGGCTGCCTTAACCTTACTGCCTACCGGCGGCCGGCGCAAGACCATCTCCGTTGAGCCGACGCGAACCAGGTAAGTCAGATTGGAGTACCCGCTGGGAAACTGCCGCACTTCCAAAACACCGTCCAGGCCGGGAAGCGCGTCTTTCAGATAGGTTGCCAGCTTTGCCGCGTCCAACTCCTCGCCAGAACGCACCGAACGCGGTTCATCCACAAAGATATTCATGCGTCCTCTCCGGAAGCCCCGGCATAGCGGCGCAAGATTCGCCGGGCTACGGACAATTTGTGCACCTCGTCCGTACCATCATAGATACGCGCCGCCCGCTCCATGCGGTAAAATGTTGCAAGAGGCGTGTAATCCGTGACGCCGAGGCCACCGTGGGCCTGCAGTGCCCGATCCACAACACGCATCATGGTGTTAGCGGCGGTAAACTTGATAAGGGAAATCTGGTCGCGGGCCGCCTTGGCCCCATACCTGTCCATGGTCCAGGCAGCCTGAAGGACCATCAACCGTGCCGCATCGATTTCAGCACGGCTTTCGGCAATCCATCCCTGCACAAATTGCTTTGAAGCCAGGGGCCTATCCGGGGCGATGGCCCGTTCCACCGCCCGTCGGCACATCAAGTCAAAAGCCCGCTCACACACTCCTACCCAACGCATGCAATGATGAATACGTCCCGGGCCGAGCCGCTCCTGGGCCATGAGAAAGCCGGCGCCCTCCGGGCCGAGACGGTTGGATTGGGGAACGCGGCAGTTCTCCAGGCGAACTTCAGAATGGCTGGCCCAGCCCTCACCCCGGTGCCCCATAAACGGGGTAACCGCCTCATAAATAAAACCGGGGGTATCCGTCGGCACGAGGATTTGGCTGGCCCTGAAATGAGGAGGTGCCTCAGGATCGGTTACAGCCATCACCACGCAGAAAGCGGCGCCTTCCCCGCCGGTAGTCCACCATTTCTTACCGTTAAGGATATATGCGTCTCCGTCTTTCATCGCGGTGGTGCCCATCCAAACGGGGTTAGACCCTGGATACTCCGGTTCGGTCATGCCAAAACAACTCCGGATATCCCCGTTCAAGAGCGGCTCCAGATACTTCCGCTGTTGTTCCTCGTTCGCGTACTGTATCAACAGTTCCATATTCCCCGAGTCCGGTGCCTGGCAATTGAATGCATAATGCCCGAGAGGACTCCTTCCAATTTCCGCCGAAAAAAGGCCGTGTTCCAGAAGGGACAGTCCCAGGCCGCCATGTTGCCGGGCAATCTGGGGCAGCCACATTCCCTCAGCCTTCACCTTGTCACGCACCTTTTTAAGTGTGCCTTCAATAGCGTTAAACCCTTTTTCGAAAAACTCCGGCTCCAGTGGATACACCTCAGTCTCCACTAGATTCCGCGCGCGCCGAAGAAGTTCCTGCAATTCCGGGGGAATGGAGAAATCCATGTTTAACCACCTTCAAACTTACTGTCCAGACCCGAATACCGGCATCGTGTAACGGTCCGCATGCCACAAGATTTAACAAAAAAAAGTGGGCGCCGAACACGACAAGCGATGCGCGCAACCGGAAAGTCACACTTCGCGCCAGCGCCACCAGACACGGATAATAAATACGGAAAAGCCGATAATCAGGAGCGTTACCACAACCATGGTAAGCGGATCGAATCCATCCATATGGGTGGGGCCGACCCCCATTTCGATTTCGAAGCCGCCGGCTTTGTCACCATCGAACAGCCAGCCGACACTACTTCCCAGAAAGCCATGAATGAATCCCAAGGCCACCAGGTTTCGGTTGCGGTCCTCCATGAATAGCCA
>JAKLHG010000686.1 GCA_022710255.1 Candidatus Hydrogenedentota bacterium | reverse complement strand
CAAAGCGGTTCCTTTGACCTTGACACAGTCATTGGACAAACACTGTCCGTAACCGTCAAGCACAAGGAAGACAATGGCAAGGTTTTTGTAAACGTTACAAACCACATGCCGTTCTAAAGTTTGGAAGATCGGGGGCTGGCCCCTACATGTGGGCCAGCCCCTAAGAAGTGTTCTGGACAATCATAAGGGCCTCAATCAGGAGTAGGTTTGATAAATGAATTCCTCCAAGAATACCGATGACAATAATGCCCTCTATAAAAAGTACATATCCCCTCGCCAATTGGCCGTTCGCTGGGATTGTTCGTCAACAACCGCCCGACGCATTGCCGACCGTGCAGGCATATCCAAATACTTTCTTGGGGAAGGCAGAAACGGCATGGTACGGTATTCCATAAACGAAGTTGAAGCCTATGAAACACAGCGATGTACGGCTGTTATGAATAAATAACGCCTCGGATACGAGGCTTTGTGACTACCCCGGGATTTAGATTGCGGCAGGTCTTTCCGGGGTAGTCTTTTTTCTGCATGCAGGTGATGGCTATCACGGTTTATCATTTACGATGAGTCGTAAATGCGGGTGACGGGATTTATGCCCTTGAGGTGTCAGCGTTAAAAATTCCTCGCCATCATCAAACTCTACGCTTTGGAGCAACGACTCTGGCAATAAAGTGGCATAATGCCTGCGACAGATTTCCGGGCTGTTGCCCATGATGGCGGATATTTTGTACAGACTTTCCCCTTTCATGGCCAATTGGCTTCCAAAGGTGTGCCGAAAGTCCAGGCATCCCCATTTAAGTCCCGCAACCTCGTTCACCTCCCGCAGATATTGGGAAAAATTATCCGGGTGCCACCGGCAACCTTTCGGCGTGGAAAAGAACCAGTTACCGTTAACCTGTGTAGGAACATACTCTTCCAGATAATTGCGAAGGGCTTTGCTGATGGGAACGATCCGGTTCCTTTTGGTTTTAGGCTCCCAGAATACCCCATCCACCGTTTTCGACTGAACGCGAATTACGCCCTGATTCCCCGCGCCGAAGTCAACATCATCACAGGTCAACCAGAGGGCTTCCTCGCGTCGCAGGCCTGCGTAAATTAACATGGCGACCATGGCGTGCAACATGGGAAGCTTTTCGAGCACCTGTAATTGTTCCTTGATCTGTGGTTTGGTAAGGAAACGGATTTGGGGCGCCCGTTCGGTATATCGTTTAACTTTGGACGCCGGGTTCACGCCGCCCGGCATGCGTATACCGCGCTCCTGCATGGCCCAGTTAAACAAGCGTTGCATCAATTCCCGATACCGGTTTGCCGTCTTTGGTTGCAGACCATGACGACGCACCCTTTCCAGAATGAATTCGGATATCTGGGCGGTGGTAATTTGCTCAAGATAGGTGGCGACGATGACAGGTTCGCGGAGGCGTCCATCTACCGGAACACGCAACCTCTTGGAACTCCGCCGCCCGTGTTCGAGTTCCGGACAAATAGGCCCGAACATTCCACGCAAGGAAGAAATATCCGCGTTGAAACCATTCGCTGTATACCGCACACGCATGTGATGAATGTAAGCCGGCAAAATTGTTGTGAGTGGTGTACGCGTGGAAAGCGTGGTGTCTTCACCGCGTACACGCGCTGAATCAAACTGCCGTTGCTTCTCCTGGGCAAGTCGGAAACTGTTGGTGCGCAGGCTCATGCGCTTGCGCACACCGTTTTCGAAATAGTGCAGGTAGTAAATGCCGTTGCGTTTCTTGATGCTCGATTTCGGGATGGCCATGGCCACACTCCTTTTGTTGTGTGGTTGGCGGCAGGTCCCGTATATATAGACGGCACAACACACGCTAATGTGTGTTTTTTACCCGCGTTGCTGTTGGCAAAAAAACTTGCTTTCAGGGTCCCGAACCGGGATGCAAGCCACATGTTTTACATGTGTCGCATCAAAAAGTGGCACAGAAAGTGGCACATCTCGGCCTTTTTCCATGAAAAAAGGACTCACGCTGTTGCGTAAGTCCTTATTTTTCAATGGTAGCGGGGGTAGGATTCGAACCTACGACCTTTGGGTTATGAGCCCAACGAGCTACCAGGCTGCTCCACCCCGCGATATCTTGTATGTCACAGGTATTGTAACACAAAAACTTGCCCGTATCAACTGTACCAAAACACAGCGATAAAGAACGGCAAATTCTTCGCGTAGAGAACCCGCTACTGTCCTGAGTTCCCCGGTGTCCCGAAAAAATA
>JAKLHG010000685.1 GCA_022710255.1 Candidatus Hydrogenedentota bacterium | reverse complement strand
TACAAAATTCATCACGCCGCCCACGCCGCCGATGATGCCCGCATCCAGCAGGGAGTGCAGCATGGGCGCGCGGGTTTCCAGAGGCGTGAGCATTCCGGACAGAAAGTCGAAAAGGAGGGAGACCAGGCTGGTGGGGCTTTGAAAGCCGCCAGGCCAGGGGATCCATGCCCACTCGTCGGATACTTTAAAGACCCAGAAAAACAATGCCGCCACCACCGCCACCAGGATGATCGGGCCGAAAAGCCGGTTGCAGACCACCATGTCAATATGATCGGTCACGTCCCGCCGTGCCTCCGCCGTGAAGGTCACGCACGACTTGACCACGCCGGAAGCGATTCCGTAGCGGTGTTCGGCCATGATCGTGGCGGCGTCGGTATTAAAATGACGCTCCATGCGGGACGCCGCCTTGTCGGCCAGGGCAAGCAGCGGGGCCAGGTCTTCCTTTGCGGTGGCGTGCGCCCCGGCCAGGGCAGCTTCATCCTTTTCAAGCAGCTTCGCGGCCATCCAGCCCGGCGCATATTGCCTCGCCAGGTCCGCATGTCCGCCGATAGCCTCCACAAGCGCGAGAATTTCTTCATCCACGGCATGGCCGTAGGTGACGGGCGCGGGCATGGCGGATATTTTCCCCTCAATGACCGCAACACACATCTCCCGCAACTCGGGGATGCCCCGGCCGCGGCTGGCCACCGTTGCGATGACGGGAACGCCAAGCAACGCGGACACCCTCGCCGTGTCCACTTTGTATCCCCGTCGTTCCGCCGTGTCCACCATGTTCAGGGCGATTATCATGGGAATGCGCATTTCCATGAGCTGGATGGTGAGGTACAGGTTGCGCTCGAAATTCGACGCATCCACGACATTGACAATCAGTGCGGGCTTACTTTCCACGATGTAATTGCGCGCCACCAGTTCCTCCTGGCTGTAGGCCGTCAGGGAATAGGTGCCCGGCAGGTCCACTACCGTGTAGGATTGGCCGCCATGGCGCATCTGGGCGCATACGAACTCCACCGTGACGCCGGGATAATTGCTGACCTGCTGCACTGCGCCGGTAAGCCGGTTATATACGCTGGTCTTGCCCGCGTTCGGATTGCCCGCTATGACGATTTCACCGATGTTCATCTACGCAATACTATTTCCCATCCCCAAAAAAAATGCGGGCACCGCGGCCTACGTTTATCACTCCGCCGTGTTCAGGATTCCGCGCCGGCAGTTTCCGCTGGGCCGATCGGTTCCACTTCGATAGTGCGCGCTTCGCTGAGCCGTACGGCGAGGCGGTACCCTTTCACGAATATCTGCACCGGGTCTCCCAGGGGGGCGTGGCGTTCCACGCGCAACACGGCCCCCTTCGTAATGCCCATGTCAAGAAGGCGTCGCCGCAGGCTCAAGGAAGTCTTGTCCTGTATACGTACGATACGTGCGACATCGCCCATATCCAGATCGTACAGTGTTGTAGGCACCTTGTATTTACTACTCCCGCATATCGTTCAAGGCATGCGTCACCGGGTAACGGCGCTGTTCTTATCCGCAGCGTGTTCGGTCGCGCACTGTCCGCGCTCGGATTCCGGCAGGAGGCAGGTATCGCATGTGCAACAGGGTGGTTTCCGGCCGCGCAGCGTCCTCACCAGGTGCACGGCAAATGCCACCGCCGCCACTGCGACGATGCCGCAAATCAACAATAACTCCATGAACACACCTTTGTAAAACCATCCTTATGTGCGCTGCTTTTTTTTGCAGGTTAAATAAGGCTTTCATAAGTTAAGTATACTATACAAAAAGGAAGGAAAACAACTTGGCGAGTAGGGACACCCCGCGAGGGGTGTCCCTATTCACCAACTTTCGGGCCGGAAATGTTTCCTGGGCATTTATGGCGCGGGCGGAGTATCGGAGAAAGCCAGGTTTCCCCGGGGATCCGCCATGAGCCAGCGCAGGAACCAGTCGCCCCGGTTATTGATGGCTTTGACCACGACCGCGTTCCAGCCGATTTTCAGGGCAAGGGGAGTATATATGAACCCTCCCAGCGCGCCGAAGTTTTGTCCCGATTCCACGAGTGCGCCGTTGAGATAGGTCTGGGCGAAATTGTCCGCATACACTGCGGCGTGAGTTGTTTGATCTTCAGGACTGTATACAAAGAAGCTGTTATAGGCTGCGGCGAGGTCCACCGTTCCCAGGATGGCGTTGTGGTTGAGGAGCCCGTTGCCGTCCGAGGCTGCGGGTTGCCAGGTGATGCCGCCT
>JAKLHG010000684.1 GCA_022710255.1 Candidatus Hydrogenedentota bacterium | reverse complement strand
TGCCGCCGATTCATCGGCGGTAACGCACGTCCAGTTAGGGTGGGAACGCAGCGTGGCGCATACTTCGGCGGGTGCCCCGTCAAGATGGGAGGGTAATTGTGCCGGGGCGCAGGAAAATACCTTGCCGCCCTGGTCGAGAAAAGATTTAAGAAGATCGAAGGTGCTGAGGTTGATAGATTCCATTTCCGCCGGTATTACCACTGCCGTATAGGCACATTCCCCAACTTTAAGGGCTGGAAGGCCGTTCGCTTCAGCAACGGTACCGGTTTCCTTGACAATGGCCTCACTTCCCAAATCGAAGGCCAGCTGCGCTTTCGCCAGTTTCGTTACATAAGCCTGGAAACCTTCGCCTATGGCGTCCAGGCGTCCCGTGTCCGTAAAATGATGCATCCACGCGGTTGTTGTCGGTTCCAAAATCAGGCAGCGGTTGATTTGTTTTCCCTGGGACAGGGCGCACGAGATGCGGGCAAAATAGTCTACCAATACGTGGTAAGATTGCATCCAGGGGGAATGCTGGGAGAAGGTGGGCGGATAGTCACGCTTGCGTGCGCCCCGAATACTGATATCGGAGAGATGTTCGTTAATGGTATTGACGCCTAACACCTGCAACCAGTCGCCAATACGCTTGTAATCTTCAAAACGCATTTCCGCGCTGCTGCCCCCATAGGCTTCGCACAGGGTACGGCTTCTGCCGCCCTGTCTCGCAACACTGGCCAGTTCAATGACCGCCCGCACATTTCCGAATTGCGCGTGGGGGCCTTCTGCGTACTGATTGAAGAGTGTGTCTATGCCTGGGCGTTGCTGCCAGAAACTCATGGACATGTTGTCGGGCACGGAAGCGCAGTTTGGCCACTCATGCTCCCAATAATGGCCTGTGAATTCCAAGTTGTTCTTGGCGCAATAGTTGAAATAAGGTTTTGCCCATCTTTCCACGAAAAGTTCATTTAGAGTACACAAATAATGATGGCGAAAACGTCTGCCTGCATCCGTGTCCTGCCGCAAGTGGGGAAGCCCAACCCAAAAGTCCTCGTTCCATCGTTGCCGATACTGTTCCGGGAGGTCAGGCGTCCAGTGAATATCACCGCAGGGCTTCAGGTGCGGTTCATCGGTGAAAGAACCTGGAATCAATACACCGAAATCTGAGGCAAAATGGTCTTTGTACGTATCCAGAGTCACTGCCAGGAACTGCTCGGTGACGCCGGGACGGAGCAGGTCTACGTAGGTTTTTCCGCCGAACCACGGTGAAGGGGCGGACTGTTCTTCGCGGACAATAAGAAAATTACCCTCAGCAATGGCATTCGCGTCGGATAATTCCTGTGTTACATTTTGAAAGCCTTCGGGACCTATGCGATAAACGGCCAGAATTCCGTCGTGAGGCATTTTAATCTTATCTTCCTGGCGTATGGTCAAGCCCAGGCCCCTGGACTCGGGCATGATTTCAGGAACATTCCCGCCGGCGAATCCGGAAGGATAGGAGTTTTCATCGTAGATCCACACCAGCATGTCCCGCTCCCGCGCTGCGGCCAGTGTGGCCTCCCATAACTGAAACCATGTGTTTGATAGGTAGGGGGTCATTAGCCCCGGGCGTGGATGTACCCAGACCTGGCGTATGTGCTGTTTGGCAAGCACATCCAATGCCTCCACCACCTGTTCCGGGGACAGCATATCATTCCAAACCCATAAAGGCCCGGACGTATACTCTTTTGAAGGCTCCTGTATCAGTTTGGCCACGGCCGCCAAGTCATCCACGGGCGGGGAAACAGTCATCGTCGCAGCAAGCAGGATCATTGTGGCGAGTATCATGGCAGGCTCCTCATAGGATTAATTTGGAATCGGTTCTTACCTTGTTATAAGGCTAAACCGTATGCCTTGGCGGTTTAGCGCGTTTAGAAACCAGCAAATAGCATATAGGATTATAGCAACGGCCTTCAATGAGTGGACTTCCATGAGTGGACTTCCACGTACAAAAGCGATAGTGTAGCCCGACCGATGTTACAGCCTAACAAAAGGAAAACGGCCACGGTTCAAGACGCATTTGTGTGTCAGGATGAAATGTGGCAAGCTGTATCTGAAAAAAGGTACTATTAGGTATCTCGCTAAAATGTTATGACTGCATGTGGTCAGTCTTGTATCAGATTTGTAACGGAAAGGAGCCCGGCACATGATGATGTTTAAACTTTTCCCCTTGGTATTGGTGTTGCTTATGACGATGACGAGGCATATGCGCAAAACAACCCCAT
>JAKLHG010000683.1 GCA_022710255.1 Candidatus Hydrogenedentota bacterium | reverse complement strand
ATGCGCACATCACGCATTCGGACTCCGGTACAGTTCACGAAGCGAAGGATAGACGGCCGGTTCATATACCGGTCCGGCGCTTTGCTGCTTTGCCGCCTGAATCCCCGGGCATCGCCCTGGCCGTCGATGATTCCCGAACCGGTAATCCCGATATTGACGGCATTCTCGGCGTACAGCAGGGCGTGCCGGTAAAATAGGTTGTTCATGGTGGGAAAAGAAACATCAATTCCAGGATAATCCTTGAGTTCAGGGCTGCCCCGCAATACTGCGCCCGGTTCCAGGTGCAGTGTAATGTTGTCCTTGAGGCGCAGGGTGCCGGTCAGGTAGGTCCCTGCTGGAAATACCAGTGTGCCGCCCCCTGCGGCAGATAGTCCGTCTATGGCACGCTGCAACGGATCTGTGTTCAAAGCCTGTCCATCCGCCCGTACACCTTCTATCTGCAGTATGTTCTGTTGTCCCGGCATTTCCGCCCATACCGAATTCTTATCGGTCAGACCGCAATACAAAAGAAGAGCCGTAAAAAGGAGTAAAAAAATATGTTGTGCTTTCATACCGCTTTCCCTGTAAAAAAGATGTTTTTTTCTTCACTTCCATGAAAAAGTAATTATGCGTAATAAATGGATGCAATGCAATATTCGCAGCCTGACCGTTAAGCGGCATCAGTGGATACTCCATCCTTTCTTAGGTTATAGTATGAATGTAAGAAGAATTTGTCGCCGAAAAAATCTTGGGAGTATCACGAATGAGCGGAAAAGTATTGGCGGTCGGGGCGCATCCTGATGATGTGGAATTTATGATGGCGGGAACGCTGCTTGTATTGGCTGAAGCCGGGTATGAGCCTCACATTTTTGTAGTGGCCTCCGGAAGTTGTGGCAGCATGGTAATAGGTAAAGATGAACTGGTCCGTACCCGTCTCAAGGAGGCGAAAGCGGCCGCTGAACAATTAAAGGCACAGTTTTATGCGCCCGTGGTGGATGATCTGGAAGTAACCTATTCCGTACCCTTGCTGCGCAAGGTGGCGGCTGTTGTTCGAGAGGTGCAGCCGGACATCGTACTGACCCATTCCCCGGATGAATATATGGAAGACCATACCATTACGGCCCGCCTTACGGTCACGGCGGTATTTTCCAGGGGAATGCCGAATTTTTTAACAGACCCCGACCGCCCCATTTACAACAAAGATGTGGTCCTGTACCAATGTTTGCCCTACGGGTTGTGCGATACCCGGGGACGCAGGGTAGAAGCGGATTGTTATGTCGATATTACCCGTGTCATGGATACCAAGACCCGGGCGCTTTCTTGCCACGAGAGTCAAAGGAACTGGCTGGATACAAGCCAGCGGATGGACAGCTATGTTCAGTCAATGCAGGACATGAGCCTCGAAGTGGGCCGACTGTCCCGTCATTTCAAGGCAGCGGAAGGTTGGCGGTATCACAACTATCGCGGGTTTTGTTCGGAAGGTGCCAATCCTCTGGCGGAAGCCTTGAGGGCACGGTTTTTGCCTTCTCAGGAAGTGTAAAAGTCCATCAATCTATACTGTTTATTCCGTTCCTTAACCGAGTGTCCCAAGAGGGTTCTGACCGCTTCATCGGATGTGCTGTTCCATTAGCAAGCGCCAGACTCCGGTTTTTTTCATGGTCCCAATAGGCTTGGGGGGTGTTTCTTTTCTGGATTAAAAACCTTCTAACTCCTTCATGTGTATAATTTTAGTCTTAATCCCAAAAGGCAATTGTTATAGTCGGCTGGTTCACTTTGAATGTCTACTTAACTGCTTTATAAATAAGTGTTTACGATAATTTTTATGGCCTTTTTCTAAAGACGGTCCTCTTCATGAGGGTTGTTGAAACATTGTGGAAAACGTGTCGTTTTATCACGCTTTATAATCACTCGTCGGCAAATATTGCACTTTATGGGTTTTATGTTTCACACTGAAAACAGGGAGGAGGGTAGGTGCCCTGTATTATCCTTGCGCTTCCTGGGAAAAGTATATGAGACCGTGTGGGAAGAAAAGATTGTTTCAAAAATAATGCCGGGGAAAGGGGGAGGCCTTTTTATGGATATTCCTCCGAACGTCATGTTACATTGATTGTATGGGAAGTTCAGTGCTTGTTGACGCTGTTGATAGATATGCATGCTTTTCTAAAAATTAAGAAGATTCCCGTCTGTTCGTTGTCACACTTATTGCCAGGAATCTTCTGTGAACTGAGCTTCCCCCCATCCTTCGACAGTTACCGACGAAA
>JAKLHG010000682.1 GCA_022710255.1 Candidatus Hydrogenedentota bacterium | reverse complement strand
TGAAGCGTTGGGTCGGTTGGAGGCGAGTTTGTTGCCGGAGAGATGACGGGATACGTTGGTGGTGAGGATCCAGGGGATGGAGACGCGGGGGAAGCATCCGTTGTAGGTGCTGGTGGAGGTGAATAACCGGTATGCATTAGGTGAGGGGACGGAACGAACGTTTAACGGCGATCCTTGGCTGTATGTGTGGGGCATGAACGGTGCGCGTGTCGGAGCGCAAATGAGAAGCCGCTAAAGGCTATTTGATAGATGCGTCAGCAGATGATTCGGCTTTCGTCTTACTTAAATTGACCATACGCTCCGGATGCTCTTTGGCTGCCTCGCGCAACAAGACAAATAGTTTGTCAACATCGTTTTCGACTTCTGCCGCTAATTGGTCTTTCATGCGATATACTTCTCGCAGTATCGGGTCGGAACGCATATTTATTCTCCCAGCAGTTCTTCCGGGGTACACACGGAGGGTGTGTATAACCCGAGCTGTTCATTTAATGTTCGTAATCGTTTCAAGGCGAAGGCATTCGCCAGATGCTTGAAATTCCAAGTACATACAAAGGCTATTTCATGGATACTGGCAAAAGCCAGGTGAGCGGCATCTTCCACACTTCCAAAGGGAACAATGTTCCCTTTTAAATACAGACCGGTAATTTTCGGGATATCAGATGTCGCTTCCAAGATGTGAAATTGCTCCAGAAAAGCAAGACGCTTTTGAGCCGCCCCTTGGTCACCTTTAGCCGCTTCCTTTAGAACGACTTCCGAAACAACCATGTCAAATCGGTTCTTATCACGATGCCACCATCTGCGGGTAATATCTTGTCTTGCCACCGCCACGATATCACGGGAAGCGTCTGCAAGCAAGTAACTGGGTATCGTGGTTTCGAGGTATAAAGTTGGCTTTGAAAACACTATACAATATCTCCCCAGGCTGGGACCGGAACTCTATTCACAGTTCTTCAAACAAGCCGAAACCAGCCACCATATCCCCGGAGATTCGTACCGAAACACTGTTCCCCATTTTTGAATACCTGTACGCATATCAATTCACCTTGCTGTGAAGTATAACATATTTTAACGTGGGCTGACCTCTTTGGCGCTTGTATAACTTCCTTGCCGTTCCCTGTGTTGATGTCGAGGGGGGGGCAGGGGGGGGTAGCACCTCGCGCCACCGGAGACGATACCCCCACTCACAGAATGTACCAAAATTTTTCGGGTTCAGACCCTGCGCATACCCGGCAATAAAAGCAGCGAAAGGCCTACAAGCAAGCGGGAGCGCAGAACCGGGAGGGGGACGGAATGCGGTGTGGAATGCGTCGGTGCGGTGGATGATGGGCAAGGCTTGGAAGTCGCTTGCGGGAAGGATGGGAAGGTGTAGGGTAGGTGGAGGGTGTCTTCGCTTTGCCCTGCGTTGCATGGGTGCGGCGCGGGCGGTTGCTTATGGTGTCCGTTACGGGGGGGGCAAGGGGGGGAATCGTGCCGCTGCGTACACGCACTTGAGCCGCTCATGGAATGGACTAAAACTTTTTTGAAATTTGGCCCTCTTTTTCCTGCCAGGCCTTGACGGAAGCAGGGAGAGCAGCGCCCACTGCGGTTTGATACCTGTGCCGTCACGTTTTTGGAAGCCCGGCCGTCTGTCTATGCGTTAAACTGGGCGCGGGCAGCCGCAAACGCTTTTTTGAGAAAGGCATGCATCCGGGTGCGGTCCTCAATCAGCGGCTGGGCTTTGCGCTGATTGTGGTGGTTATTGTGGATCAGGACATTGCGCAGCACCCGGAGCAGGTCGAATACTTTTTGGCGTTCGGCGGGCAGGTTCTTCCCCAGCCAGTCGCGTATATCCTCCCTCTGTCGTTCGTTGAGGGACTCCTTATATTCGCCAAACACGCGCTTACATGCGTAGAGCCCGAAGGATTCGTGCAACATCGCGATACTCTTGAAATACTCGCCATGGCGGAACAGATTCTCAGCCTGGGAAAGCATGCGCTGGTGCAGCTGACTGTTTTGGGTCCATCGCCATTCGCCGGCGAGTTTTGCCGCCACCGCAGCCAGCCACGGGTCGTCCTGCATTGTCCCGGGAAAGGAGTTCGCCAGGCGCAAGGCCGCGTTCCGTGCGCGGGCGGTCTGGGTCAGGTTCTCATAATAGTCCGCGGTGAGCATGTCCCCGGCCTGTTCCGGGAAGAACGGGGCCAGCGCGCCGTACCGGCCCGTTATCTCGTAGGTCGCACAGGCCGCGCCGCGTTCAAACAGGGTC
>JAKLHG010000681.1 GCA_022710255.1 Candidatus Hydrogenedentota bacterium | reverse complement strand
ATTAGTATGAATGTGATTCTTCCGCATGAGCCTGTGGTCGTGCTAGGGGACCAGACAGCCTTGTCTCTGGTAATCTCTAACCTGGTAAGCAATGCGGTCAAGTATACGCCACGAGGCGGGCAGGTGAAGGTAGGCCTTTGCTGTTTGGAAGAAACTGATGAGGTTGAAATATACGTAGAGGATACCGGCATAGGCATCGCCCCGGAGGATAAAGACAAAGTCCTGTCAGGCTATTACAGAACAAAGAACAGCAGTGCCATGGCCAAGGGGTTTGGTGTTGGATTGATGCTGGTCGCGATGATCCTGGAAGGACACAATACCCGTCTGCACGTTAGCAGCGAGCTAGGCAAAGGTTCGCGTTTCTCGTTCAAGTTGCCGAAGCAAACAATAGCGCCTGTTCCCGGGGGGAACCATGCATAAAATACTTATCGTTGATGATGAGCTTGGTATAAGAACTTTGCTCGAGACGGCGTTCCGGGATGAATATCAGGTTTTTACCGCAACTGACGGGCAGGCGGCGTTAGATGCATTGAAAAAAGAGCAGCCGGACTTAATTCTGCTGGATATAGACATGCCCGGGATGAATGGGCTTGAGGCGCTCGGCCTCCTGCGCGCAACAAACAAAAATGTTTGCGTTGTAATGCTTACAAGCACGGAAAAACTGGATATCGCCAAGCAGGCGTTGGAACTAGGAGCAAACGAATACGTCACCAAGCCCTTTGACTTGGCCCAGCTCAGAAATATTGTAGCGGCAAAACTGAATAAGGGCGAAGATGTTGTCCCGTGGAAAGTTTACGATGAAGGTGCCGCCGGACCAAATGACGTTCCGCCTGAAAATCAGGCCAGTTGAAATGTATTGAATCCGTTTGTGTAGGCCTGATTAGGAAAGTAGTAGATTGGCTAGGACGGGCCCGGAGTTACACATTCATAAAAGGGCTAGGTGCCCAAAAAGGTCAAAAGGCATAGGGTCGTGATAATTTGCATGCAAACCCTTACGCAATCGTATGATGATGGGGGCAGGGATTGACCTTTCCACTGAAAGCTAATGCAACGCGCAAGTGTTCAAAAAGTTCCTAAAATCGTCCAGTTGCCGGAGTATAAAATTCAAGACCCCCGCAAGGGGGTCTGAAATTTTATAGTGCCTGGGTTGCGTCAAAACACGCCTCGCGAAGCGGGCGCAGGTTCACAAGCTGAACCGGCTCACCGTTCAGCCACTCCAGTTTTTGACGTGTTCCTGTGCTGGGGAAATCGAAACGATTAACGGCGCTTGGGCTCTTTTCGCGACGGCATTTGCGTGTCCCGCTCATTGTTGTAGAAAAAAGGCTTGGTTACCTTGAGTTGTTTGCGTGTGCAGATGCTATCCTTGCCGTTGAAATCGGATACCGAGAGCATGCAGGCCACCACTCCGGATTGGAGCACAGCCCAATATTCCCCGTAATTCATGAAAGTTCTGTCTCCGGAAAATTCTTTTCTCGCGGGCTGGCCCACAAGGCGCACCAACTCCTCCTCGGTCATGCCCGCCTTGACCAGCGCGGAAGCGCGTTCGGTAACGTCTGCGATTCGCTGGCTGATTTTATTGTATTCCTCGCTCATCTGGCGCAGGCGCTCCTCGTTTTCGCGCAGGCGGCTCAAAAGCTGGGCGCTTCTCTGCATGGAGACTTCCTGGGCCGACTCCAGTTCGCGCATGCGGGCTTCCACGGCATCCACGCTTTTTCTCCGCAATTTAATGAGCGGCTCGTAGGCCGTGCGCACAAGGCGGTAGACGCTGAACGCCTTTCCCGCCGGCTCGGTGAAAGTCATCTGCGTCTGAATTTCAAGTCCGGAAAGGTCGCTTAACTGCGCGAAGTTACGTATCTCGCCGAGCGCGTTTTCATATGCCAGGGTTCGCCCCGCCTCTTCCGACTGCGCGTCTGAGGCCACGCCAACCGCGTAAAGCCAGTCTCCCTCCATATAGGAGCTTTTCTGCGTCCAGAACGGGCGCTTAGCCGCGTTGCCCTCCGCCAGGGCTACCACCGGGAAAGCCAATATCAACGCCAACACCGAGGCACAGAATGGGCCGTACGGGGAAAGTCTTCTATTGTGCATGGTGTTATTATACATTCCGTGCAACAAAAAGCATACCCTTTAGCAGGAAAAATAAGTTTTATAAAAGTCTATAAGCCGCTTAAGGCAACACTGCTAATCATGTGCGCGGTTGACTTGCAAAAATATCTGAGCCAATGCGAGCTTAGCAAGATAATTTTAAGGCCCCCCTTTACGGGGGCCTTAAAATTTAT
>JAKLHG010000680.1 GCA_022710255.1 Candidatus Hydrogenedentota bacterium | reverse complement strand
GCGAGGCCGTGCGGGAAGGTGATATGGACCATGCCCGAAATGAACTGGGCGATCTGTTGTTCGCTGCGTTTAACGTGGCGCGATTTTTGGATGCGGACCCCTTGGAGTGCCTTTGTAACGCCACACAACGCTTTGAACAGCGTTTTGAACGTATGGTGAAAATGGTGGTCGAGGAAGGGAGTTCTCTTGAAAGTTGCTCCGCAGAGTCTCTCGATGCTTATTGGGAACGGGTGAAAAAGCTTATGGCGCAATAACTTGTGAAATGTCTTGACATCGGGGCTTTGGTTGGTGCAAACTCACCTCATGAACGGTTTGTGATTACTTGGGTTTAAGTAGGGGCGGGCTGAATAAGATTGATATGCTGCTTGAGTCCCTTTTCTTTTGATTTTTTGCTGTAAACAAGCATTTCCAATGCCGGATGGGTGCTGAGCATCCGGGCATTTCCAATAACACAACCTTCGTAATCTATGTATGGCCGTATACTTTTCGGCGTCTTTATCCTTTAATAATGCGGTAGCAACAAGCGGAGGACGGAAGATTTTTATGAGTGAAATCATTCAGGAGAAAAACGCAGGAGAAATCACTAAAAAATCCAATCCTTGGAATCAGGCACAAACCGTTTTGCGTAATGCTCTGGATGAATACAGTTATAAAAACTGGTTTGTAAAGACCGCCTTTGATGCCTATGAGGAAGGCGTGTTGCGGGTGCGGGTTCCAAATTCATTTTTTGCCAACTGGCTCGAAGAACATTATCATGATACCGTGTTGGAGGTACTCAAACAAGTTGTACCCGACCTTACGGCTTTAAAATATGTAGTAAGCAGCGAAACGGAATTTCCGACCGATTCCGCGGTTAAGAGCCAGGCAGAGCTCGCATCGCTGCCGCGTACGGTTAATGCGGCTCCAAAACGGTCTTTTTCTGGTTTTAATCCAAAGTATACGTTAGACCGTTTTGTTATCGGTGGAGGTAATCGTTTTGCCCATGCTGCGGCGAAAGCGGTCATTCAATCTCCGGGACGCGCCTATAATCCCCTATTCTTATACGGAGATACAGGACTGGGGAAGACGCATTTAATGCAGGCGGTCGGTCAATCTCTGCTGGCGTCCGGACGCTGCTCCCGGGTCGCTTTTATCTCGTCGGAGGCGTTTACCAATGAATTGATTCAAAGTATTGCGGAAAAGAATACTCACCGCTTTCGTATGAAGTACAGGCGAGCGGATATATTGCTTATAGACGATATTCATTTTATCGCCGGCAAAGAGGCTACCCAGGAAGAGTTCTTTCATACCTTTAATACACTTTTCGACGATCATAAGCAGATTGTGATTTCCAGCGATTGCTCCCCCAAAGGTATTGAAGGCGTGGAACAGCGTCTCGTTTCCAGGTTTGAATGGGGACTGGTTACTGATATACAGCCGCCGGACCTTGAAACACGCATGGCCATCCTGCAGAATAAGGCCAAACTGGAACACATTAATGTACCCTCCGAGGTGTTGCGTTATATTGCCACCTATATCACCTCAAATATCCGGGAGTTGGAGGGCGCGCTGACTACTGTGCATGCCTATAGCAAGCTTACAGAGCAAAAAATTACCTTGTCCGCGATTGAAAATGTGCTACTCGATCTGATTGGAAATGAGAAGATAAAGCCTATCTCGGTAGAGCAGGTTCAACGGGCTGTCGCGGAACATTTTGATGTGCGCATTGCCGACCTGCGCGGGAAAAGCCGCCAGCGGCAAGTCGTTTTCCCCCGACAGGTGGGGATGTTTTTGTGCAGAACGTTGATGCCGAATCTTTCCCTGAGCGATATTGGAGAACACTTTGGGGGCCGGGACCACACCACGGTAATTTATGCATGTGAAAAAGTATCGCAGGATGCGGAAAAGGACAGGACCGTGAGACAGACGATAGATAAGTTAACAAAAACAATACGTTCCTGAATCCATTCCTTTTAATTTTAGGGGGAATCTGGGATTTACGTTTACGAAAAAAAACAGGACGGCGCAGGTCAACGGAATCGCAGCATGTGCACCGCCCCGCTGTTTTCAGCGTTGCATAAACTTCATCACCACCCGTAACCGGATACCCGCGGCATCGGTGTGCCAGTGCGTTGCAGGTGTCGTAGTTCACGGTAACTGATGAGTTCTATTTCCTCTTGTTTAATCCAGCCGGGTGTTTCCGGAGCACTGAAGAAATCAGTATCTGCCACCCTTCGTTTAGTGGAACCGGTTGTCGCTTGCATCTCCGGGGTATCCACGGCGCAATGTATGTATATTT
>JAKLHG010000068.1 GCA_022710255.1 Candidatus Hydrogenedentota bacterium | reverse complement strand
CCGTTTAGACACCGGGAAGTCACCCGGGTAAGTAGGCCACTCCACATGGCCGTCCAGGAAAACCACATTGACCTTATCGTCATGATGGCCGGGACGTTCAATAAAGATAGGTAATTCGGACTGCACCATCGCCGCGCCTGCAGGATTGTGGATGTCCGTAATGAAGGCGCGCTCAACACCTTCCCGAAGTCGTAAGATGAGAAGGCCTTCTTCATCCTTTAGATCGGCGTCAAACCCCAGACCCGCCTGCGCTTGTTTTTTATAGGCTTCCACAAAAGCCAGCCCGGTTTTCTCGTCAGGAATCGCATAGCCCAGATACCAATAGGTACTATTGTCAAAGCAAAACTTCGCCTTGTCTTCAGGTTTTTCCATCCCATTTGTCTGTTGGAGTTTTTCCTCTTCGGTCGGACAGATCAAAATGGTTGGATCTGTGAGATATAAGGGATAAACGGCTTCTTTGTGCCACATCAAACAACCGGGCAATGAACTTAGCGGGGGGAACATCTGTTGGGAGGCTTCATTCGCATACAACTTCAGGACAAGGCCACATTGCTTCAGGTTGTTGGCGCAGGAGGCGAGTTGGCTGCTTGCCGACGAAATCTTTATTCTCTTGGGTAGGCCGAGCTGACCCAGCAGTCTTTCGAACCAGGAAAAATTATCCTGCAGGTTGCGGATGGTTAACCGGCCCGAGGCTTTCCCATAACTCAGGGTCGAAAGTTCCTCGCCCGTGTTCGGGTCATAGACGGGAAGAATATGTGTTTTTATTTTTTTGAGAACATCTTCATTAATGTTCTCATAGGTGCGTTCTTCGAGTGTTTCAGAGGTCTCGCCAGATCCGGGCAGGAAAGCCAGCGGCACAGGGTATCCCGGGCTTGACAGCCGGGCGGCCAGCTCGGTCGCTTCCTCCGGCATGTAATTGCCTACTAGTTGAATACCGTTGGTGATTCTATCCCTGACCGTCGACACCATCTGAATTTCCGAATCCACGAGGATGGCAAGGCTCTTCCCGATCAGGGACTGGGTAAGTTCGCCTAAATACTGGGCGTCCGCATCCCCAAGCATAATAAGGACCATTGCCTGTCCGGGGTTATTTTCGTCCGGCGCCGCTTCGGCTGAACGCACCTTTATATTGGGCATGGAAGTGTTAAAGTCCAACAGGTACAGGGCATTGGGGTCTTGCCGGGCACCGCACAAGAAAAACTTGTTTTCAGGCAGTACCGATTGCAGTTCTGACAGCAGCTCCGTGGCAGCCTTGCGCTGGTCTGGTTTGATACTCACGTATCCCTTGCGCGTATCGAGGTCTATCAAAGGTTCTATACGCCCCTGGAAACGCGGATCTTTTTCCGCATTACGCAGTGCTTCAAGGGTTTCTTCCACGGAAGCCGCCGGGCAAAATCTGACCGTTCCCGGGACCTTGAATATAGGCATAACTTGCTTGATGTCCATCCCTGCCGGTGGCTCGACAATAATGCGGTTATGTGCACCTTCCCTCAGACTGACCTCCTGCAATGACGCGCTATCCAGTCCTTTTCGCATCATTTCCAGGGTGACTTCCTGGAGTTTCTTCACAATCGCCGGGCCATCGGTAATTCCCTGGGTCTTGCAATCCTGTTTGATTTTCTCGCTAAGGCAGCCCACCAGGGGCGCAACCCTGAATGGGCCGGAGATCGGAGGGACATTTTGTAGGGCACTGATTTGAAAGCCCTTTGTACCGTCCAGCGATGCAACCGGCAAGGTGCCTTTGTCTGGATTCCCAGCAACCTTGGGACCGTTTAAGAAAAGTTCAATCTCACTTTTGGTGTTTAATGTAACTTTTTGAATCTGTTCCTTGGGAATCTTCACGGTAGCCTTGGCGGTGACGTCGCAGTCCGTGTGCCGTCCGGCCGCGAGAGAGACGTTCGTGAATTCGACTTCCTCCCAGGGGCAGGTCTCCACCTGAAATGACTGGATATCTTCCAGTTTTACATCCGTGAAAGAGTAGGTGTTCTGTAACACCTTCTCCGCTACACTTCCTCCGCTGGAGAGATTCCCTGCATGGGGTTGCCCCGACTTGTCCATGGCCACAAGGCGCAATGCGCTTTCCGCCAGGGTTCCGGTAAACGTGACTGTCACATGGACGGTATTGTCTTTTTCATAGGGTTCCGCAAAAGTCACCGAATAGGTGTCCATGCTGTACGCTGAAGAGGAACTCCCAACCTGTTCATGAGAAAGTACGGACGTCCAGTCAGCCGAGGCGAACTTCAGGCGCATATTTACCGATTGGGGATCGTCCTTCACGAATATCACATAACCCATAAAGCCGGGAATAGGGAGCAAGTTATCCCCTATGGGCGTTGTGGGACCGGTAAACATGTTGTCATAATCGAACTTTATCGGCAAACTCAAATCAATGCCTGTTATCCGGAAAGCGAGTTCGCACTTCGTTCCATTGGCGGTGACCGTGGGTTCCGTATGATCAAAAGGTGGCTGCTCGGCCAGCGGCGTTCCATCGGGCCGCCAGAATACCGCGTTGTCCGTCCCCAGCCTGCGCACGCCTACAAGTTCCACGCTGCGGCCTTCTTTAAATGGGACTGAAAAACTTTTGGCTTCGGTTTCTGGCTGGGGCGCAGGTACCGCCGCTGCCTCGCCGGATGACTGTCCCGGAAACGTGCTTTCCCCCTCTCCTGCGCTCTGTAAGGACGAAGTAACCACTTGCGTCGCCGTAGTTGGATCACTACTATCAATGACCGTAGCGTTTTCAGGCGGTGTGTACTTGAAAAGCGACGCATCAACAGGCACATTCAGTTTTACTTCGCTCAGTATACTGCGCTTCTTCTCCCTTTCATACTTCAATTCGAGCCCTGTCTCCTTGTCAATGTAGAGTCGGTATTTTGACAGTTTGTCTGACCTCTTGGGCTGGCCTTCAAAGACATAAACGGTTTTCCCATCCATTTCCTCGTCGGGAAGCAGCGTAAAGGTTTCGTTTTTGAAACACTCCTCGAAATTACTGCGCACCCCCACGATGCCCATACCAAATTCCGTATCGAATGCGTCTTTTCGTACCCTGACCTCTATCCCCTCGTCAGTGTGCATTTCACGATACGCATCTTTGCCGTCAAAGACCTTCAGATGTTTCTCCCAGCCTTTTCGGTCGGGATTTTCAAAGATGATCTTGTCGGTCTCGAGCCGATACATGAGGACACCCTCGGCATTTTTAAGCGCTGATATGCGGGAAAGCATGCTGTACGGGCCCCTAATTTCATCCCCGTCATTCTTGCTTTCCACAACGGCAGTAAACGAATTGATTCCATCCCACTTGGCCTCCACAGCCTCCTTTGCGGCAATGAGAGGGTCGGACCCTGATACGCCTGATGCGTCGTTATTTGTTGTTTCAAGAATTGGAGGAACTTTATCCAGCAATTCCTTGATATTGGAATCCCCTTCGGTTCTTGTGGGAATCTTGCTGCCGGGAGCGAGTTCGGATGCGTTGGGATCGCCATCCGTCAGTGAAACGGCCAATTCGGTGTACTTTGCCGTTTGTTCCTTATTTTGAATGGACGCCAGCAGGCGATACCATATCGGTTTGGTGGGTAAGGTATTAAACATCTCCAGTTGTGCTTTAACCCCTTCCCGCAATGTGACTCTGCCCGGATCTATGAGCACTTCAATGCGGGCGTTATCATTCCCGCTGATTTGTACCGATGTAACCTTACCGACAGGCACGCCGATATAGGTGACCATGCTGTTTCTATGCAGGTTGGTTACGGATGCCTTGTCAAACTCCATCCAATATGCTTGATCAGCGCTTTTGGAAAGTACTGTCGGTAATCCCGTGAGCCCGATAAATACCAACGCAGCCCCCGTAGCCAGGCTGAGCCAAAGGGTCATTCGGCCGCGTCGGCCGCTCAGAATGCGCCTGATGCGGCGATGAAAGTTGGACTCCGCTGCGGCAAAGGTGTTCACCAACAGGCGGTGGGTGATGCCACATTTCATCTCGGCCACGCGCGTGAGGCTGTCAGCATAGGCCGCCGCGCCCGCGCCTTCCGCGTCTCCGTAGGCCGACACCACCATGTCGTCGCAGGCGGCCTCGGCTTCGCGCCGCATCATCCACCCGCAGAACCAGACCACGGGATGGAAGAAGAAAAACATTTCCGCCAAACGCTGAATCAGGAGGACAAGATTGTCCCACCGCCTGGCATGGGCCAGTTCATGAGTGATGACCAGTTTCATTTGTTTCGGGGTGAGCGCTTCGGCCATGTGTTCGGGCAACAAAATGACTGGACGGAAGATGCCTGCCAGAACCGGTCCATGGGCAACCCGTGTTGTGGCAATGCGTACCCGTCGCCGCATGCGCAGAGGACTTTCCGCCTCGGCCACAAGATCGGCCAGGGGACCTTCCCGCTGTGTCATTGCCGTACTCCGCAGAAAAGAGACATAAGCGCAACCCAGCAACAGGCGCAGCCCGAACAGGGAAGCCACCACCGCCCAGAGGGCCGAGATAAGCCCATAGCGGTCAATTTGCCGCCAGAAGGGCGTGGGCTCCGGACGTGACGGTTCAATGGGCGGCGCTTCCGGCACAAACGCAGTCTGGACCGACGGTTGAAACGGTGCACTTTCCATCAGGACGGGCTCTGGAGCGGAGGTATAGAAAACCTCCGGCATAGTCGGCCAGAAGAACCCATACAGTGACAGGGGAGAGGCCACCAAAAAGGTGACCACCGGCTTCGCCAGGAGCAAACCCCAGAACAGGTGTCGTAAGGCGGGCGACTTTACGCGCAGGACATACAAGACAATCAGCACGATTCCCGCCAGAATGGCGAGTTCCACGCTCATACGTCCCAGTTGCGTCACCAGCCACCGGCCCATGTCGTTGAGAAGAACTACGGTCGTGTTCATCGGGTTGCTCCTTTTGCCTCATCAAGGCTGGTGATGGCTTTCGCTTCCAATTCCGTAATGCGGCCGATGCGGTCGGCGGCTTGCTGTCGTGTTTCTTCGGACGGATTCACAGGATCATAATTGGTCATGTCCGGCAACTCTTTGAGCACCAGTTCGTAGGTATCCGCCGCCAGGGTGAGCGCCTTCGCGACGTTTTCAGGATGCCGCAAGGCCATGGCGCGCAGATAAACCGGGGCACTGCGGCGCAATAGCGCGAGAGCCCGGTACGCGTACCCTCTATCCTCGTAGGCCTTGCTGGTTTCATCTTTGATGGAATCCTTCCACAGGGCGAAGGACTCGCAGCCTGTGTAATAGCTCCGGCTCGTCACGATATCCTCCGGGTTGGGGATACAGTCCGAGTTACCGTCAGCATCGGGATCCTCCGGGAAGGAAGCACCGCGGAAGAGCGCGTCCCGTCCTAACGACACGGCGTGTTGAATCGCGAGGCGGTCCGCTTCCTTACGATCCAGTTGCGGAATGGGGCCGCCCACAGCGACAACACCGACCAGGTATTCCTCAAAGGTGGATAGACGGTTCGCGCCAGGACCGGGCCAATGCACAAAGAAACTATCCAGTACCCCATCGGGAGCACGTTTATATCCCGTGACGACCATGGAACTGCTATCCAGCCCGAGAACGGGCCGGCCTTCCTTGACTTCGGTCTCGATGGCTGGCAGCACATGCTCGTAATTGAACTCGCGAAGACTGACCGCGCCACAGGCGTAATCAGGCAGATATTCGAGCCTCAACCGGCGTCCCAGAGTTTGCGACAGGAAATCCACCCGCGTGACGAACGAGAATGGCCAGTTGGTGTTGAGGAACTTTTCGACTTTTCCTTCCTTCTTGTGAAGCGCCTCAGCCTGCCAGACAAAGGCCAGGCCGGAATCCCCCATCAGGGTATCGTAGTCCGCCGCGATGTTCAGGCATTCGAGTACGACCGCAAGCCCACCGGCGTTGTTCTCGACTTCCCTGTCCACAGCCGTGTGTACCTCCTTTTCCAGCCTCAGCACCGTGTGGCCCAGCGCAATCTCCGCGCGCTCTATGAGCGTGTAAGTGCGCTTCCGCAATTCCGCCGCTTGTTTCTCGTTGACTTCTCCAGCCTTCTGTGCTTTGTATATCCGGTATTGAAAATCAAGGAGCGTATTTCGTGCTTCTTCGTACTTGCCGTCTTTCATCAGGGCCTCGGCTTCCGCCAAACCCGGGACCGGGGGTGGGGGTTCCTGGCCAGCGGCTCCGGTAACCGTTAACAAGACGAGCATCATGGCCGCACACACCGCAGCCGCGTGCGGGGTATGTAAGACACGCCACATCGTAAACCAACCACTTGATATGTTGGGCATCGTTGTTATCTCCTGTCCCGCAGGCTTTTCCTGCTTATCGGTCTTTAAACATCGTTTTCCGCTCGTTCCCAAGTCCACCCATCTCCGCTCGTTTCCAAATTGCATTTTTTCCGCTCGTTCCCAAGTCAACTCATCTCCGCTCGTTCCGCTCGTTTCCGCTCGTTCCCAAATTGCATTCTTGTCATTACCCACATCTTTCCGTTCAGGATAGGGTATTGAGATGCCGACGTAGGTATTCAGAATCCCAATGGGATTACATATCATAGCCCAGGGGGTTGCGGTACCCCGCTACCCTGGGTAAGCGACGTCTCTCCGTCTCTCTTTTCTACTCCAACGGAGTTACGTCGGTCCTCCCATACGGCATTTGTACCAATGTGACGCAACCCCCTTGGGGTAAACGGGAATTGGGGGCGATTTCCAACCCAGGGTAGCGGAGTACCGCAACCCTGGGCTTTGTTCTTAAATCCCGTTGGGATATTGTATTCAAACATTCGTTTTTTACCGCTACTATTCATTACCAAAAGATGTGGGTAATGACAAGAATTGCATTTGGGAACGCAATTACCGGAAAAGCTGTGCTTTGCATCCCTGGTCTTTTGATGCGGGCTCTCTGTTCGCACTGTTACTTTGTAAAAAAAGAAGTTAAACTTCAAGAGCATGTCCGTTCCAAACTTCACTTTTGGAACGAGAAGATGCACCGTCATCGCGAGCGCAGCGAAGCGATCTGACTTATATACAGTCCTGAGGAAAGCGAGACTGCTTCATTTCATTCGCAATGACGAAGATCCTATGTATCCCGTCTCGTATCCGTATTTCCAACCGATACTTCACGTACCAGTGCATTGAGTATTTCCGTATGTTTTGCGGCTTCTATGGAAATCTGCTCCACTGCATGCACCAGACGTCTTACAGCATCCACAACAAAAATGAGGATCCCGATCTGCACAGCAACCACGTTAAGAGCAAACAACGAAACACCAACGTTTTGAAGTATAAACAGTTCCTTTCCTCTGGCGTCTTTAATTTTTCAGACGCCAGTTGATTTCTTTTCGGATAGCCTTGATCTCTTCCGGGGCCAGATCCCCGCAGTCGAGCAGCTGACTGACCATCGCGTGCGCGGAACCGGAGAAGAAACGCTGCATCATGTCGCGGAGCAGTCCGCCGCCCACCTGTTCACGCGAAACGGTGGGCGTGTACAGGTCCGTGCGCCCTTCGCGTGTGCTTTGGAGGAATCCCTTGTCCCGCAGGATGCCCATCATCGTCAACACCGTGTTTCGCGCCATGGGCCGTGCCTCCCACAGGTGCTCCTGCACCTCGCGCACGGTCGCCTGACCCAGTTCCCACACCGCATCCATAATCACCGATTCCAGTTCCGTCAACTTCTGTACGGCCGGTTTATTATTCATGCCACACCCTTTCTATGACTAATATCTTAGTCATATCCTAGCACGGACGGGATGTTTTGTCAACTAATAATTTAGGTATAGGGTTACTCTTGTCCAGTTTAGGGTTTTGTTTTTCATCGCCCCCAAAAAAAACGCCACCCATTCCTCCCCTCGTTCATAGCTGCCTGAATAATTCTTATGCGCTCAGTAGGCGTACCTTCCCGGGTGCGCCATAATTCCACAAGCACAGGAATTGCCTCTTATGGCGCACCCGGGAAGGTACGCCTACTGAAGCCCGGCATTAAATCAATGTTAATCCACCGGCTCTGCCGGTGAGAATTCGTCAGGCTTTGCCGTTCCATCGTTTTTCTTCGCTTATGAACATAGCGCCCCTTTTTGCTATTTACAATGTCCTTGCTCGTACCCTCATGCCGGTTTTTTCGCGACCGATGACTTTTAGTAGAGCCGATACTGGTATACCGCGAAAAAGACCGGCATCCAGATGGAGGCGCCCAAGGCAGTCTCCCGGACTTGTGCCCCGTGCCCTTTATTACCTTCCGCGGTCTTATGAACCTGGATTCCGGTCTTTTTCGCGCCTATACGGTACTTTCTTTGAAACGCGTCCATGCGCGCGAAAAACCGGAATGACGTAGGCTTGGTGGTGATAAGATGGACAACAAGGCTTTGAGACGGAATCGATAGTTGTTTTCATGAGGCTCCTTTTAGGAGCCTTTCTCATACCACCGGCTCTGCCGGTGGTTGTTGATTGCCGCTGTGTTATCCTGATTTGGACAGGACCGTCATCCTCCCCAACAAAAGGTACCCCCAGCCTGAACATGGAAAATTAGCGTTAAAAACGCCTTGGTTTAGGCGGGGATACATCTCAACCCTGTCTTAATTTAGGTAGCAGCGGTATGGGATATCAAAAAACGATTTTTCGTATGGTTGAGAGGTAAGGTGTATTCCATGAGGGACCACTATTTATGAGTCCACGGGACGGCACTCGTTGAAATATCCGTGATTTATGGGCATATATCAATGGCTCCACGGTTCATAAGAACCAAGTACCGTAAAAAAATTGCGAAACAGAACGCTCCTTGATACTATAGGCGACAATAAAAGAGCGGGTTCATGGAAATACATCTAATTCGAGGAGCCTGATATGCGGATGCTCGTTCTATTGGTCTTCATGGTGATGCTTGTTGGTGCCGGCTGCAACCGTCAGCCGGAGGCGGGCCCGGGCGGTCTGGTGGAAGGGGATTTTGTAAAAATTTCCGAGAATGGCTTTGATGCGGCTGATCATGCCCAAGACCTCAATGACTACCCTTGGTCCATGGCTCATTTCACGCCTGACGGCGCGGAAAACGGCGGCTATCTGTATGTAGGCACCTGGAACCGGGTACAGCAATGGAAAGGTTTCCAGCCGGATCGCCAACCCGTGTATCCGGAAATCAGGCGGTATCGTCCTGATATTTCCGCCACGACCTGGGAGACGGTGCTCGACACGCGAGACCTGGGGTTGGACGACCATGCCCGCCCCCACGGTTTTCGAACCATGAAGCCCTATCGCAACGCCTCGGATGGCCGCCTGTATCTGTATGCCGGCGGACGCGGCGACAACACGTCCCTGTGGCGGTCGGAAACCGGGGAACCCGGGACCTGGGAATGTTTCTGGAGCGTGGACCAGGTGGGCTCCATTCGCGGGCTGGCGGTGCATAAGGACCTGTTGTACATGTCCTTTTACAACGATTACAGCATGGTGGACAAGGATTCCGAAGCGTCTCCCGCCAATATCCTCGCGACGGACGGGGAGCGGGTTTGGGAGGTGCTGCAGGACGGCTTCGGCAACAAGCATAACGTGGGCATTTTCACCATCGAATCCTTCAACGGGTGGCTCTACGCCGGCACGCACAACCCGTTGCAGGGCGCGCAAGTCTGGAAACTTGAAGGTCCCGACCCCGCCGCGCCTCCGGTGAAAATTGTCTCCGGCGGCGGCCCACGCTGGATCAATGAATCCTTCCTGACGATGTGTGTATGGGAGGACCATCTGTACGTGGGCGCCCAGGCCAGTTTCCTGATGCGCATGATCGGCGGCCTCAAGGCTGCGGATGTGATCCGCATCGGCCGTGATGATACCTGGGAAGCCATAACAGGGTGCGGCTCCATCGCCGGGGAAAGCAGCGGTTTCGGCGAGCCCAGCAACGCCTATATCTGGTCCATGTGCGAGCATGACGGCTGGTTCTACGTCGGCACCTACGACATCATGCCGGGACTTTCCTACATGCTGACCCACCCCGGTTTCATCCTCGGCATCATGGGCATTGACTGCAAGACGGAAAGATCCGGGGATAAACTGTTGCTGCTTTCCAGCGTTGAAATGCTGTTCTGGCGTAAAAATTTCGGCGCTGACCTGTACAAAACCCGGGACGGACGCCACTGGTATGCCGTCAACCTGAACGGGTTCGGCAATCCCGACAACTACGGCGTGCGAACCATGATGTCTTCCGGCGGACAGCTGATTCTGGGCCTGTCCAACCCTTACGACGGCCTGGAAATGTGGGCAGGAAAGTAATCTTTCCCAAGGCAAATCAAGGGGCAGGTAAACGCTGGGACACCCAAGAGTCGGCCTTGTATTATCCTGTATTGTCCATATTATCCCCTATAAGTTTAACGTTTCATATGAATCTGCGATTTTGCCAGACCAACCAACATCAAAACACTGAGTCCCAACAACAGCCAGTCCCCCAGCCAATCCTTTCGTGTCTTATTGCTATCACAGCCGCTACTACAACATCCCCCATTTTCTCCTTCACCTTCGCCCTCGCCTTCGCCTACACTCTCGCCCTCGCCTTCGCCTACACTCTCGCCCTCACCTTCGCCTACACTCTCGCCCTCGCTTTCGCCCTCACCCTCACCTTCAGGCAATTGAACTCCAGTCGTAAACGTCCATGTGTAACCAGTAGTTGTGCCATTCGGATTCACTGCGTCAATTCGCCAGCGATAGGTGGCGCCATCTACAAGATCAAAGGGCATATACAAGAAGGTGCTGGTTATCCCGGCGACAAGCGGGGAGGTGGGTTCTGAAACACCGTCTAACCACAAATAAACATTATAAGTCTGCGCCAATCCTGATTTTCCCCATGCCAGCATGGGACGTAGTACAGAGATATGCCCCCCGTCTTCGATGCCGTGGTTAGCGGGCGCTTCGGGAGCTGTATCGGCGATGCGATTCCACCAGGCCGGGTCTGTGACTATTGGCGCATTGTAATCGAAGACAATTTCCGCTGTATTGGGGATAGTACCCGCTTCACCCGCGCCTGAATAAATAACGTTGGAAGAAGCGTCACTTCGTACGCGCACTGAGTAAGTCACATAGCCTTCACCTACATGGGTACCCGGATTGTTAGGCGGTAACATGCCGGTGTCGGGATCTTCGGGCCAACCATCGGCGGTGGAGGGGTCCACACAGCGCAAATACCAAGTCGCTTCGCCGGTGGTCAACTTGATGCCGCCCTGGACTCGAACATGAAATTTAGAGTTGTCTTGCGGTACTTCAAAAACTCCAGACGTCAGACCGTCAAGGTCTGTCACTGTTTGATTGGAAAACATGACCTCGCCCAAACGAAACGTTGACCAATCCAGGGCATCAGAAAGCTGGTTTACGATATGGATTTCCTGAGCTGATGCATCGGCTTCCGCTTTGTTTTCAAAGTGAATGATGTAATGCAACACTTCTCCTGGGGTCACATACCGCTCTGTGTCCGGATCACCGTATCCCCTTGGACCGGCCATCTCGTTTGGATCACATGATCTCGGAATTCGGTGGCATTTTATTTCAGTAACCCCATCACACTTCTCATCCATTTCAACGCAAGGTTTCTCCGGTGTAATAATTTCTGTACACTCATAATTACCGCGAATGTATGTTCTCTGCGAACCTTCCGGGCATTTTTTATGGTCTGCCTGTGCAAAACTGAGCAAAAGACTTTGAGATGCTGCAATTGCCCTGATATGCAAGTCCAATGCCATAGCCGCAAATTGACCAGCATCGTTCTTGAGGTCAAAATTGAAAGGATAAAGTGTATTATGTTTTTCATACCCAAGTTCTTTATTCTTTGTTGGGTCAGTACCCGGAACGTCATCCGACGGATACTGCTGAGTATAGGAGACTGCAGACCTATATAAATCCCAAGGGAAGGCGGGAGAACGTC
>JAKLHG010000679.1 GCA_022710255.1 Candidatus Hydrogenedentota bacterium | reverse complement strand
CCATGACCTGGTTGCCGATACGCATGTACGGGTTCAACGCGGTCATGGGGTCCTGAAAAATCATGGCGATGCGTCGCCCGCGAATCTTGCGCAGAGTTGCCGCGTCGGTAGTGAGCAGGTCTGTGCCATCGAAAACCGCCGAACCCGACTCGATTTTCGCGGGGGGCATGGGCAACAGCCCGAGCATGGAATAAAACGTCACCGACTTGCCGCAACCCGATTCGCCTACGATGCCCAGGGTCTCGCCGCGCTCCAGAGAAAACGACACGCCATCCACCGCCCGGACAATTCCGTCGCGGGTGTGGAACCAGGTGCGCAGGTCTTTTACTTCCAGTAGCGGCATCAGTGCTAATCCTTGGCAATGCGCGGGTCAAAGGCGTCGCGCAATCCGTCCCCGAAGGCGTTCAGGGCAAACAGGGTCAACGAAAACAGCAACCCCGGCGAAATCAGCAGCCAGGGATATTCTTCCATAGTTTCGACGCCGTCGCGAATCAACAGCCCCCAGGAACTCATGGGCGGCTGCACACCGAGGCCGAGGAAACTCAGAAACGCTTCGAGCAGCATCACGCGCGGCACGGTAAGTGTCGCATAAATAATGATGGGGCTGAACATGTTCGGGATGATGTGGCGCAATAGAATGCGGGTGCGGCTCAACCCCATGACCACGGCAGCCTCCACAAATTCACGTTGCCGCAGCGACAGGGTCTGGCCACGGGCAATGCGCGCCGTGGTCAGCCATTCCACCGCGCCAATGGCCAGGAACAGAAAGATGAAGTTTCTGCCGAAGAACACCATGAGGATGATGACAAACACCGTGAAGGGCAGGGCGTAGAGGATGTCCACGACCCGCATCATGAGGGCGTCGGCGCGGCCGCCCGCGAAGCCGGACACACCGCCGTAGAGCACGCCGATCAGCAGGGACACCATCGTGGCGGCAAGCCCCACGCCGAGGGATACCCGTCCCCCATGCAGCAATCGCGTCAGCAGGTCACGCCCGAGCGGGTCCGTGCCCAGCCAGTGCTGCCACGACGGCGCTGCAGCGCCCAACGCGGTGTCCTGCTCGTCATAAGCATAGCCACTCAACCAGGGGCCGACCACCGCTACTGTGGCTACCAGTATCAAAACAACACCGCCCGCCACGGCCAGCCGGTTTTTGCGCAGACGCCGCCAGGCATCCAGCCAGAGTGATACTCCTTTTTCAAAGTCTGCGGAGGACAAGCGCTGTTCCTTTATCTAGCCTTATGATTCAAAACAAACGATGCACAAGGATTTTCGTTGAGAATGCTTTCTTCTTACGAACTCTTTGTATGTTGTTCACGCTTCAGCGTGCTCTTCAACCCCGCACGCTGAAGCGTGAACAACATACAAAGAAGAAGTGTATTCGATACAGGTGCAATCTTATCAGATGAAACGAGTTGATAGGAAATTGTAGTTGCAATGAAACTAACCCGTTGTGCATAATTCATTAGGCATGTTTACAAGAGTGAAAGGAACCTGTCAATGCGTCACATAAATCTTACAGCAGTATTTCAGGAAACGCCCGGTGGCTACATGGCGTTTGTTGAAGAGCTGCCTGGCGCCAATACGCAAGGCGTCACGCTTGACGAGGCGCGTAAGAACCTTGCGGAGGCGGTCGAAATGGTATTGGATGCCAACCGTGTCCTTGCGGACATGGATATAGCAGACACCTGTGTTATACGCGAGCCAATAGAGGTGACCATGTGAAGCGTGTGACACTCTTATGTTACTTGTGCAAATGGGACTATGCCGGGAGGAAATATCATGAAAGATGAAACGCTGGAAAGGATTTGGAAGCAGCGCCAGGCTATATCCGAGCGATGTGGATATGACAGCCATAAACTTGTTCGTTATTACCAGCAGCGTAGCCAGACAACAGTTGATAGTACAAAAAAAGTCACGCTTCCGACTGGTTCAACGAAGTGATACCTGCAATAGTGTAATTGATTTATCGAAACTCAGTCTACTATTTCCACCACTTGATGTAAGGCATCACCGCTTCCGCTTCTTCAAAGGTGATCGAGAATTTGAAGGGGCCGGGTATCTTGGCGCATTTCACGAGGATGCTGTTTTTCCCCTGGCGCAGTGTAACCGGAACCGTGGTATTCTCGAACTGGTCATGAGGAACCTGTTGACATGTCTCAAACACATTCACATTGTTTATCCACACGCGGGTAGCATCCTGGAACCCAACACTTATATCGGTTTCAATGCGCTTTTCACAACTTATTTCGGCATAGGCATACGCTACAGACCGGTCATGCTTGGGATACCACTGGA
>JAKLHG010000678.1 GCA_022710255.1 Candidatus Hydrogenedentota bacterium | reverse complement strand
ATAAGCGAAGAAAAACGATGGAACGGCAAAGCCTGACGAATTCTCACCGGCAGAGCCGGTGGATTAACATTGATTTAGGAAGAATGGAAGCCTGTTGCCGCTATTGGCTATTGCGTTGTCAGCTCATTTTTGCATTCTTATGGTAAGACGACTTCAGAAAAGGCGGAGAACTGGATTCCGAGGAATCCTTGAAGAAAACCGGCCGGTTCGGGAAGTCCGCTCTTGGAGGCATGTATCCCGCCGCTATTTTGGGTTTTGCGAGAACCCCTCCGCAGAATCGCGTTCACCTTCACGCGAAAACACTTCGTAGGCAACCAGTACCTGAGGCCCTGAAATCAAGGTCCTGGTATGGCACAGGCCCAGGTCAACTAACAGGCGTTCAACCGCTGCGGGCATATCCGCATTTTCGAAGGCATGGGTTTCTTCCAAAACAATCCATGCCCGTCCCGTTGCCAGAATGGCAGCTTCCAACCGGGACTGGACCTCCTCTATGGAATAGACCTGTTTCATCGTTGCTTCGTTTGGCCCGCCATTATAAGCGACTTGGGAAACAAGCAACGCGGAATCTCCCATAAGGATAACAGGGCTATTATTTTGGTCCGCAGCAAGCAGACGTCCCAGGGCAAGATAATTGCCCCGCATCGGCAAGAACACCGAAAAGACCCCAAGAACCATCATGCATATGGTCATGCCCGACAACAGCAATCGCCGGGGCCATTGTGTATGTAAGCGCTGCGCTCCCAAAATCACCAGATAATGGAGTGCGGGAGACGAAAAAATGGTGTATCGCGGAACAATCGCGGAGCAATTGACCATGAAGACGGGTATCACTAACAGCGCGGCCGGCACACAAAACCAAAGCAGCAGAAACCCTGTGGTGTGGAGTGAACCTGTCGGCACAAAACTGCCCTGTGTCTGTTCTAATTCCTCTTTAAAAACGCCACCCCTTGACATTCCAAAATGCGCAGCCAGACGTTTAAGCAGCACCACACACAAGTGAAGGAAACTTACTGCAAAAAGTAAAGCCAGCAATAAGGATATGCCAATGACGATACCCCTTCCCCAAACAAGCCACGGGGCAGATAGTCCCGCGTTCACGACATAGTCGTTCGGAAGAGCGTCCATCACATAAGAACTGTCCTTAAAAAACGGGGCTATAAGCGCCACAAGCAGCATGAACGGGTTCAGTACGGCTGTCTTTTCCGCCCCCATCGCCGTCTGGTGACCCATGGTCAACGCCCCAATTCCCCATAAGGGCAACATCAGAAGCCCCTGTGCGGCCAGCCAGACCGCAATCCGGGCCTTATGCCGGCGCAACCATAAAAGCGCTCCCGTCCCCCAGGTACAGGCAAGCAATACGCCTCCAAGGTGTGTCCATACCAGCAATACGGTGAAGGCGGTATTGACAACCCACCATGCGGGCCCTCCCCCGCGCATCATATGCAGGAACGTCCAGGCGGATAACAATCCCAAAAGAACGACCAGGGGATAACAGCGTATTTCCTGCGCGTGATAGATTTGTTGAGGGGAAAAGGCGAACAGTATCATTGCCGACAGGGCCCCCTTCACACCCAGCAGCTGCCGGCCCAAGATATACACCAGACAAAGACTCACTGAGGCCATTATTACGGAAAGCAGGCGCAAGGTCCAGGCACTGTCCCCGGCAAAACGGGCCCAGCCATACAGCAGGGCATAATATACGGGCGGCATATATTGGTCGTGTTGTTTATACCCGGCCTGGAAAACGGACCAGCTGGGCGCACTGAGGTAGGCCACACTCACATATTCATCGTTCCATACGGACTGTTCATCAAGGGTATATGTTCGCAGGAACAGGCCCAGGACAACAATCAGGGCGGCACCCGTATATAAACAGTAACATCTCCATGAGGCACGTTTGTCCTCACGAATACCGCCGGTAGCTACCACCGACGGAAATGTGTTCACCTTCACGTTGTGCAACGTTGGCTCTCTCGCTGGGTGTTCACTGTTTCAGAACCCGAACACAGCGTATTGGCTTTGATGCCTGCGGCAAAACGACTGTCGAAGACCTTGATTTTAGTATAGTTGAGGCGGTGCTTGTTATACAAACAAGGCATCCCGAAAAAACACACCGTGAAATAAAGGTGCAATACCCCCACAAGATTTTGTATACTATACGTACGTACCTGATACCGTCGCTCCCTGTTTCAACACAGGGCAAAATCAATCCCCAATTGCTGAAAGGCAGCATTTTACGTGATAGAATTTGCGCAACGAAACACCGTAGAACAGGTTGAAGAAGGCAACGAGCTCGCTCCC
>JAKLHG010000677.1 GCA_022710255.1 Candidatus Hydrogenedentota bacterium | reverse complement strand
GGCCATGCTTCCCCGGGGCGCGACCGCTATCCCCAATTCAAATGGAACCGCGCCGGGCATCCTCGCGGAATCAGACGCGGGCGTCATTATATGCATGCCGGGCGTACCCCATGAACTGCAGGCCATGTTCGAGGAAACGGTCATTCCTTATCTGAAACGGAAATACGCCGTGCAGGAGACCATCCACTACCGGGTCCTCCTCGCCCGTAATGTGGGCGAATCCCGAGTAGATCAAGCCATTTGTGATTTGATGGAAACCCAATCCAACCCCACCATCGGCCTCCTGGCCTCTCCCGGCGTGGTACGCATCCGCATCACAGCGAAGGCACCATCCCTGGAACAGGCCCAGATCATGATTGCGCCCGTGGAAAAAAAGGTCCGGCAGCGCCTTGCGGGCGTGGCGGACACCATAGAGGTGGAACAATAAGCCCCGCCCCCGCCGGATGTGGTACGATGTGACGCGGCAATATTTCGGGACACTACCGTGTCAATACAAGCAGGCGGAGTTCTCCGTATGAATACAACATTCGATTCACAGGTTCGGGAGATGGCCGCGTCCATGGGTTTTATGGAGCCGGTGTATGTCACCCAACCCAACCTGCCGCCGCTCGAGGAAGTAGTCTCCATCCTGAGGCCCGCCTGGGATCGCCGCTGGATAACCAATGACGGTGAACTACACGCCCGGCTGGAAGCCGAACTTGCCCGGCTTTTGGAAACACCCCACCTTGACCTCTTTTGCAATGGCACGGTGGCATTGATGACCGCGCTCAGGGCTTTGGATCTGGAAGCCGGCTCCGTAATCACGACGCCCTTCACATTTCCTGCCACGATAAACGTGCTGTACTGGAGCGGCCTGCGTCCCGTGTTCTGCGACATTCAGCGGGATACCTATAATCTGGACTCCAGCCTTCTGGAAGGGCACATTACGCACGAGACCCGGGCCATTCTGCCGGTGCATGTCTACGGCACGCCATGCGACACGGACCGGATAGAAACCATCGCCGCCCGCCATAATCTTCCGGTCATTTACGATGCGGCCCATGCGTTCGGCGTCCGTCGGCAAGGGAGGTCCATCTTGAGTTACGGCGATATTTCCATGTTGAGTTTTCACGCGACCAAGGTGTTTACTACCGCTGAAGGAGGGGCCCTGGCCACAAACAATGCCGCACTGCACAGTCGCCTGCGCCGATTAAAAAATTTCGGCATCACAGGGGAAGAAACGGTCGCAGAACCCGGCATCAATGGGAAGATGAACGAATTGCAGGCGGCCCTCGGGCTGGCCCAACTGGGCGGGCTTAACGCCGACAGGGAAAAGCGCCGGCGCCTCGACGGGATATACCGCCATCAGCTGCAAAATGAACCCGGACTCTCCCTTCTGGACAAGCCCCGGGATGTCGAACCCAATTATGCCTACTTTCCCATCCGCGTGCAGGAAGCATTGTTCGGCATGGATCGAAACACCTTGTATGAGACGTTGAAAGCCTTTAATATCCGGTGCCGCAAATATTTTTATCCCCTGTGCTCCTCACACCCATGGTGCAGCGCGGAGGCAGGCGCGCTACCCCACGCCGAAAACGCTGCCAACGAGGTACTTTGCCTGCCCATGTATGGCCAATTACCGGAAACCTGGGCGCAAAAAATCGGCACCATCATAAAATCCCTGGGCTGCCTTGCCCGCGCATAAGTCCCAACACGCCGATTAGGATTTCTCGTTCTCTACTGTCGGAAGCGGCGCAGCAAATGCGCCCGGGATCCTGCAGGGTCTGTGCAGCACTTCCTCCGTCTGCAGGCGAATGCTGGGACGGTTGCGCACCCAGCAGACGATACGGGATATCCACCACTCCACACTGTATTTAAAATCGACTTTGGCCCAGAAATAGAACAGGGTATTCCAAAAAGCCAGCACGCAGACAAGAAAGGGGATAATATACGGGAGCGTGCGGGGGAAATCGCCCTCGACCCCCAACACCCAAAGGTACGCTCTGCTGAACAGCACCGCGACAAAACTTTCCAGGCAGAGTGCCGTGAGGGCGACAAGTCCCATCCGCCGCAGCCACAGGGTACGCGCCGCCGCGCGTACGCGCTGTTCTTCGGGACAGTATTCCATGCGAAGTATCATCCAGGTGCAGAATGCCAGCATGGAAGACAGGTTTATAAAATGGATTTTAATCGGGAACGGATGCTGCGCCAGTTCCACCGGTGAAAAACCCTGTACCATAAACAATGCCGCACCGCATGCTAAAAACAGAACGGAAAAACCGTATCCGTACCGGCGCATCAGCGCTGCAGGCGTGCGCCGCGCAAGTGCCACT
>JAKLHG010000676.1 GCA_022710255.1 Candidatus Hydrogenedentota bacterium | reverse complement strand
TTGGTCGCTGAGAAAATAAATGAAAAATTAAAACCGCGCCGGTTCTTTCCGGAGGACCGGCACGGTTGTTTTAAGGAGGAAACGAAGTGAATTATTCTGCCATTCTGCTTTTATCCTGGGGGCTTGCCATGGATGCCCTGGCGGTGGCGATTGGCGTCAGCATCAAATTGCGCAACACCACGCCGCGCCAGGTGTTCCGGCTATCCTTTCACTTCGGCCTGTTTCAGGCCATGATGCCGGTGCTGGGCTGGGCGTCCGGCCAGTATGCCGCCGCCGTGGTGACTCGTTTTGACCATTGGGTGGCGTTTGGCCTGTTGTCGTTCATTGGGGGCAAGGCCATCCGGGAGGCCTTATCGGAAAAGGAAGCGGAGGAGCGTATAATCAATGATCCTACGCGTGGTATGAGTCTCGTTTCACTGTCCCTCGCAACCAGTATGGACGCTTTTGCCATTGGACTCAGCTTCGGCATGCTTTCCGTTAATGTGTGGCAGGCCATCGTTGTCATTGGTATTGTCACCGGTATCCTCACCATGCTGGGCATGCTGTTCGGCAGTTTCCTGGGAAGACGGTTCGGCGCGATAATGGAAGTTGTGGGCGGACTTATCTTAATCGCCATCGGCTTGAAAATTCTTTTTGATCATCTTCTTAAATAGAGGGCTTTTATGCTGAAAACGACGGTTAAATTCAGGAGCCGTTTCCAAACCAAAGGACTTAAAGGACACACAGGACAAAAAGGACAGTAAAACGGTCACCTGACCGGTGCGTCCTATAAGTCCCTTCACTCCTTTCGGTCCTGGACAACGCTTTTCGATAGCCCCTGTCTTCTATCCCCACGCGTTCGCCCGTCGGCGTTCCCCTTGCAACACAGGGCCTGCTTCTGGTATTCTGCGAGTGGACAGAAGGAGAACATCTTGGCACAGTAAGCATTACTCTTACCTTATTTCGACACAGGAGAAGTGTGTCTAAACGAGAAAGGGTAATGCCATGAATCAAATCTCTTTTCCGCTGGATACTGCTGAAAAACAGTATATTTTCATTGATGGTGAACCCCTGTGGGGAAGCCGCACGATTAGCTGGCCGCATTTGTTGTCCAGCCTTGAGCAGAGTGGATACTGGGACATTCTTACTTGTAGCTGCGGCCAAAGGGAATGTGGAGGGCTCTTGGCGGTAAATGTCTTTTCCGTGGACGGGGTGGTCGCTTGGCGTACCTATCAGCCCCTTCCCGGCAACAACTTTTGCTTCGATAAACAACAGATGATAGAGGCGATTCTTTCCAGCCTGGAATACCTCGAGTGGTGGCATTTTTTCAATTGCGACGTGGGGTGCTGCCATTGTCCCTCTGTCACGGAAGGTCGTGACGTTCCCTTGCTCATCCGGGAAGCGAAAGAACGGCTTGGCGGCGGCAACTCCGCCGGGAATTCTCTGGTACTCTTTGATCCGACGGCAAAGTTGCTGGGCGCCATCTGCCGCGGGGACACCGAAGCGGTTGACTATTGGGCGGGCGCCGGCGCGGATGTCAACCATCTGTCGGACCTGGAGGAATACGGCCCCAAAAAGAAGCTGAGCGTGTTGCATACGGCCCTCATGTTTGCGCCAAAGGCCGAGAAGTTGCCGATCGTCAAATTGCTGGTGGAGCATGGGGCTGACATTGGCACGGCTGTGGTCGCCTATCCTGAGATGATGATGGCTGATATAGTGACTGCGGGCGATTCGGCTGTGGGGATGTATCTTGCCGGTAAAATTTTGGGGCTCTCCGACAAGACTTGGGCCTAGACTTTCAAATATGGCGGCTGGGACCCGCCGCTCCGGCTTTAAAAGGGTAAATCTATTTCCAGCATGGTCATGCCGGGAAAAGAGTCGAGGATAAAAAATGGGACTTCCCGTCGCAGATTATGTGATTGTTTGTTTATAGAACGCATTTATATATGATTTGAGCTTTGGGTTTGCGCATAACCAAGCAGCGGGAACTGTCCCGCATTTTTTCGGTCCTATACACCAAATCCACAAAAAATCCGGGACAGCCACCGGCGCGGTTCTGGATTAGCCTTAGCGCCCATGGTTATCAGGTGCGCCGGAGGCAGTCCCATTTTTTGTGGTTGTTTTTAACGGAAAGGCGGATGGTCCTTATGAAATGCGTCCTGTTCAGGCGATTGTCCTGGTTGACAATATTATGTTGCCTATTTGCGGGTTGGGCGGCCTCAGGGATTGCGGAAACTCCGGCCGTAGGCCTCGTCTATCCCGCGTCTCATTATGAGAAGTTGACCCAACAAAACGAGGACCGGTTAAAGCACTACCGGACTGCCCTGGAGGAGCAGGG
>JAKLHG010000675.1 GCA_022710255.1 Candidatus Hydrogenedentota bacterium | reverse complement strand
ATGTGCTTGAGGCCCAGGGCGGCAATGACCCGGTTTTCCGCCAGCAATGGCACGATATCTGAAATCGTTCCCAGGGCGGCGATATCGAGGTCATGAGGAACACCGTTCAGCGCCATAGCCAATTTCAGGGCCACCCCGGCACCGGAAAGCATGGCTGCGGGATGGTCGGGACGGCCGCGTTTGGGATTGATCACCGCTACCGCGGGCGGAAGCGTCGCTTCCAGCGTATGGTGATCGGTAATGATCATATCCAGCCCGATATGACGGGCCCGTGCCGCGGCGGCATGAGCGCTGATGCCGTTGTCTACGGTGATGATCAGGTCAAAACCCCGCTCGCGCGCCTCGTCCACCCGGTCCGGGGTAATGCCGTATCCTTCCACGAAACGGCTTGGCATGTCGCAATCCACGCGGCGGATGCCAAAACGCTGCAAACCCCGTGCCAGGATGGCCGACGCGGTGATGCCGTCCACATCATAATCCCCGAAGACCAGCACCGCCTCACCCCGTTCTTTGGCCTTTATAATCCGGTTTACGGCCACTTGCATATCCGTCAAATCAAAAGGATTTGACAGATGCCTCAGAGACGGTTTTATAAAGTCCCGCATGTCTGCGGCGGTTTGAAGGCCCCGCAGCAGCAGCAGATGCGTAATTAACGGCGGTACGCCCACCTCTTTTGCCAGTTCCGTTGCGCGCCTTGCCTCAAAAGGGGCGATATGCCAGGGCTGTTTGGCGGCTAATAGCGTCATAAACGTTCCCGCGCCAGTTGTACCAACCGGGCTACCACCTGGTCGGGCGTCAATTCCGTTGTATCCACATAAATCGCGTCCTCCGCGCGCCGCAGGGGAGATACCGCACGGTTCATATTCAAAGCGTCCCGTTCTGCTATCTCCCGAAGCACCTCCGCGCGGTTTACAGGGAGGCCTTGGGTTTCCATTTCGGCTGCACGCCGTTCCGCCCGACATTCCAGCGAGGCGTCCAGATATACCTTGCATCGCGCTTGGGGAAACACCACCGTTCCAATATCCCGGCCTTCGGCAACCGTGGGACGGCGGCAACCGAAGCTGCGCTGCAATTCCACGAGGCGCTGCCGCACCGCAGGGATCTGGTCCAGCAAATGGATATGGCGGGTGACTTCAGGACTGCGTATTTCCCTGCTGACATCCAGGTCGTCCACAACCACCCGCACGCCGTCCGGCTCCTCCTGAAACTCCAGCGCCATGGCCCGGGTGGACGCGGCCAGTGCTTCCGGGTCGTCCAGGGGAATGCCAAGATGCAGTGCGCGCCACGTCGCGGCGCGGTACATGGCGCCCGTATCCAGGAATGCAAATCCAAGGGCTCCGGCGACACGCCTCGAAACACTGCTTTTCCCCGCTCCCGCAGGCCCGTCAATGGCCACAATCTGCGTGCCCGGATGTTGTTTGTCACTGTTCATAATCTTGGCGTCAATCCTGTCCGTGTATGGATGCCCTCTGGCGCCCCTTCCGTGTCGCCCCTTGTCGTTCCCGGAGCCGACGGCCATGTGTCACATCCTACCATAGGCAGCATTCATGAGACAATGCAAAAAGAAACCCTGTTCCTGGCCGGAATCTCAGTGGTGTCTAAAAAATTCCGAAATGCATAAAACACTTTCCTCTTGCTTTATATTCCGACTTTTTGTATAGTATCCTTCAGCAGTCTACAGAACATATCAGCCATATCATCCATGGAGGGATTCATCGCATGAAAAAGAAGTTGTTACTAGTGCTGGTGCTACTTGTTATTGGCGGGGCGGCTTTACCGTTGTTAAATTTGGCCATACCGTTGCCGGCCAGCCGGCTGGCCACCATAAAGCCCCAAAGCCCGACCCATATGATGGCGTTGCAGGTGCTGGAAAAGAAATGCGTGCATTGCCACACCAGCGAGGTGCAGTTGCCCTGGTATGCCAAGTTTCCCATTGCCAAACAGATTATTGGCCGTGACATAGACGTCGGTACGCAACACAGTGATTTTATACGGGAGTTCTTTCCGGAAAAACCAGGCCCGGTGTCTGAGGTGATGCTGTCAAAAATCGAGTTTACAACCGTGAACCGCACGATGCCGCCGCCGCCTTTCCTGTTAATGCACTGGGATTCGTTTATGAAGGAGGCGGACGACCAGGCCCTGTTGAAATGGATTTATGAAGAGCGTGAAAAAAACCATGCCACTCCGGGTGCGCCGCCGGAGGTGATGCGCGGTGCGTTGCAGCCTCTGCCGGACAAAGTGGCGGTGAATGCGGACAAGGTTGCCCTGGGTGAAAAACTGTTTTTTGATCCGCGCCTGTCCAAGGACAATACCGTCTCCT
>JAKLHG010000674.1 GCA_022710255.1 Candidatus Hydrogenedentota bacterium | reverse complement strand
CTCAATCATTCGGGCGCTGACCACGGTGGAAGCGGCCAGGGCGGAAAACATTTCAATGACATGCTGGTCCAGGGAAGAAAAAGGCCCGCCCCCGATTTTGTTCACCAGTTCCAGCACACCCACCAGTTTCCCCCGGTCGAACATGGGCGTGGCAAGGATGGTGCGCGTATGAAACCGGCTTGCGGTGTCCGCATCGCGGAAGAAGCGCGGATCCGTGCTCACATCAGGCACATGAATCGTCTTCCCTTCCATTGCGGCAGCACCCGCAATCCCCTGCCCCATTTTCAGGCGGACTTCCCGTTTTAGCGTCTCGCGGTCACCGCTTTCACCCAATACAACCCTAAACCATAATTCGTCTTTTTCTTCATCATAAAGCATAACCGATGCGCCTTCGGCGCATGCGAGCAAGCGGCTTTCCTCACTTATGCGCTCGAGAAGCACATTCATATCCGTGAGTGCAGCTACAAGGCCATGGACCCGGTAGAGGGTCTCAATCACGCGGTACATTTCTTCCGGCGAGGCCTCTTGAAGCCATTGTGGCGTATGTTCTGTGGAAAGACTCATACTTCTACCTTTTGCCCCTTCTCAAGAGCGGTGTACTCCCTCCGGATAACTATACTTCAAGAGACAAGATAATTCAAGAAAATATACGGATTTGCGCGCCCCCGTCAAGACCCTTTCCGCTTCTCCAAAGCAATACGGGCAAGTTTCAACGCGCCGCTCTTACCCCGCGTCCCCGTTTCAAGCGCCGGTCCCACACAGCTGGGGCATCCTTCCCTGCACGGGCATCCGGATAATAAGGCGATAGCCGCTTCCAGGACATGGATGTTCTGCGTAAAAAGTTTTTCGCTGTACCCGACGCCGCCAGGATAGCGCTCATAAAGGAAAACGGAAGGTTTCTCGGAACCCGGGGCGCGCAGGCGTGCGGTAGCCAGGATGTCGCTAGGGTCGCAGACCACATGCACAGGCGCCACCTGTCGCATGGCGTTTGCCAGGGCGTGTAGCGCTTCTCCCAGTGCTTCCCGGCCCATATCGCATCGTTCATCGATGTTTTCCGGGTATTCTATCCAGAACCCCGTGGTATGCATGGTTTGCTCCGGCAGGTGGATTTCGCCCCATCCCACGTTTTCATGGGTGCCGAAACGAATCTTTTTGTAGACGGTGGGCAGCCAGGTAACGCTGACTTCCCCCCGGCATAAGGCGGCATTTTCCTGTTCTGAGGATTGCAGACAGTCCAGCACACGCAGGTCCACCTTCATTTCGGCATCCGTATAATAATCCACCTCCACAGGTCTCGCATAGGCCTTGCGGTCCTCCAGATCGAGCCGCTCAATGGTATATTGGCGTGTTTCGTGTAAGTACACGGCATTTTCGTATACCTCCACGGGAGCATTGAAAAAATCAACCTCGCCAATGACGCGCCCGTTATCGGTCGTGTCCAGAATGACCACATTGCCGGGCGCAGCCGTGCGCAGGCTGATATCCGAAGCGGGATAGGTTTCGGCACTCCAATGCCAGCGATTGCGCGTCTTGCGCAAAATCCTGTGTTGCGCAAGAAAATCCAGGAGCTCCGCGGTACTGACGGCATCCACACCGAAGGCATCCCCTTCCGTAAAGGGCAGTTCAAAGGCGGCGCACTTGAGGTGGCTCGTCAGGATGAACAGGTTATTGGAGTCAATGGTGGCGCTTTCCGGAGACTGCTCAAAAAAGTAATCCGGATGGCCGATGATATATTGGTCCAGCGGAGCGCTTGACGCCACAAGAATGACCAGCGCCGTGGCGCTGCGCCGCCCTGCCCGTCCCGCCTGCTGCCAGGTGCGCGCCACACCGCCGGCATAACCGCACATAATACACACATCCAGGGAACCGATATCGATACCCAGTTCGAGCGCATTGGTGCTGACCACCGCCATGACCTCGCCATTGCGAAGGCCCCGCTCGATTTCACGCCGTTCCGTGGGCAGGTAACCGCCCCGGTAGCCGCGTACCTTCGCAGGGTCGCCGCCCTTCCTGGCCACGGCCTCTTTCAGATAGGTGGTAAGGATTTCCACGCGGAGACGGCTGCGCGCGAATACAATGGATTGAATCTGGCGGAAAAGGAGCGAGGCGGCAAGGTGGCCCGCCTGTTTCACGCTGGAAGCGCGGATACCGAGTTCCCGGTTGACAACCGGCGGATTGTAAAAGAGGAAATGCTTTTCCCCCGAAGGGGCGCCATTGTTGTCCACCAGGGTCACCGGCGCCTCGATGAGTTTATCTGCCAGTTCCGCGGGATTGGCAATAGTGGCGCTGCAGCAGATGAATTGGGGACTGGTCCCGTAAAAG
>JAKLHG010000673.1 GCA_022710255.1 Candidatus Hydrogenedentota bacterium | reverse complement strand
TGAAAAACAGGATTATACGCTGTACTCAGGGGCTATTTGGCAGTCAGTCCCTTCTTTACTCAGTCTATGTGTTTTCATAAAAAGTGCCATTGTATATTCCGACGAGTTCAGGAAGGCTGAATTTACTGTAAGAAACACAGGGAATTGTCTGACGCTTTCCACAGGGCGAACGGTCTTTTTTGGCTTCTTCCCCGCCTGACCCGTTATAATAGGTACTACGGTAGAACCTTCTATAGAAAACGGGGGATACGCTTACTTTTATGATATCGGTACTATGTTCCTATTGCGGCCTGCAGATATTAGTGCCTTCGTCCATACAGGGCAGGGAAGGGCAGTGCCTGAATTGCGGCAATCCCATTCGGGTGCCCAGTGCGAAAATATCCCTGCCGGACACCATTGCGAAGTACAAACCCGGCGACAAGATTGGGGAGCGCTATGTACTTCTTTCCTATATCGGGAAAGGAGGGATGGGGGTCGTTTTCGCCGCGGAAGATACGCTGGTCAAAGAGGGGGTCGCCCTGAAATTTATGCGGCCGGACATTCTGCGCACGGAAAAGGCGCGCGGCATGTTTCTGCAGGAAGCCCAGATTGCGCGGCGATTACGTCATGAGAATATCATCGCCGTCCATGATGTTTCCCTTACCGGCGACGGTGTTCTTTTCCTTTCCATGGAGTATGCCAAGGGAAGTTCCTTGCGTGAGCTGCTGCAGCGCCATAGGGAACAACGATATTATATGGCTCCCCGGCTGATTGTGGCGATTACCCTGCAGATACTGGACGCATTGCATTATGCCCATCGGCTGGTGGTGCACCGGGATATCAAGCCAGAAAACATCATGCTCATGGCAAATGAACAGGTGAAGGTGCTGGATTTCGGACTCGCGAAAGCGGTGGAAGAAGAAGATGCCGTTTATGATGTGTCCCGGCAAAAGGAAGCCATCAGACGCAAGCAGGTTATCGGCACCTTCGCCTATGCCTCACCCGAACAAATCTACCACCGTCCCGTGGACCTGCGGGCGGACATTTACAGCACGGGACTGGTGGTTCGCGAAATGCTGACCCTTCGGGCGCCCACGGAGCACCCGGTTGAACGGGAAATAACGCGGGAAGATATTGCCCCGGACGTGCTTGCCGTTATCAATAAGGCGGTGAACGCGGAGAAAAGTGAACGCTGGCAATCTGCGTTGGAATTCCGTGAAGCGTTGAAGTCCGCCTATGATAACGCTTACCATCCGACCTCGTTTTCCGAAAATGAGGTCAACGCCTCTTCCGACCGTTCCACGGAAGGCATGGTGTATTTCCCGGGAGGCGCTTTTCTTATGGGTAATAACGCCGTGCGTGAAGAGGCGCCTGAACAGGAGGTGTATGTGGACCCCTTCTGGATGGACAGGTATCCGGTTACGGTATTCCAATACGCGCGTTACCTCGAGGAGACGGGCGCGCAGGAGCCGCGGTTTTGGCATGACGGCCAGCTGAACGGCCCGGAACAGCCCGTGGTCGGTGTCAGTTGGGATGAAGCCATGGCGTACGCGGCCTGGGCCGGCAAGACGCTGCCGACGGAGATGCAGTGGGAATTCGCGGCGCGCGGCCGGGAGAATCGGAAGTTTCCCTGGGGCAATTTGCCGCCGGACACTACCCGGTGCAACTATCGCAAGTATCTCGGCATGCCGAGTATTGTGGTCATGCACGAAGACGGCAAAACCCCGGACGGCCTTTTTGATATGGCCGGCAATGTCTATGAATGGACGCTGGACCCCTACGTGCCCTATGCCCAGCAGCGGAACGGGCAGGCGGCGCCGGGAACCAGTCCGCGCAAAACCGTACGCGGCGGCTGCTATGAGTCTGAAAAAGAGGAAGTGATTACAACGGCAAGAAAAGGTTTCTTTCAAAATGTCCGGCAAAAGAATATCGGCTTTCGTTGCGTTATAAATCCCTAGAGGAACGAAACGCATCGCAGCAACGGCATGCCATTATGGCGACAGGATAAGGATGCAGGTACCATGGTTAAAGAGGGTTGTTGCATGGTTTTTCTAGCCACGGCAGTACTGACGGCGCTGCCCCTTGCGGGAGAGGATTCCACAGCGCCTGCGAGGGAAGAAAAAAACGGGACCCTTGCAATCACCTTTCCCCGTGATGGCGACGTTTTGACCCGCCATGACGGGGAAGAAACGGACGCGGGGATAAGGATAACCGTGCGCGGCACCGCGCCCGAAGGTGTTGCGGTCGAAGTTAACGGCACGCCTGCCCAAAGGGACGGGAATGCATTTTCCTGTCCGGTGTCGCTTACCGCCCGGTACACTTCCATTGCCGCCGCCGCTGGAACCG
>JAKLHG010000672.1 GCA_022710255.1 Candidatus Hydrogenedentota bacterium | reverse complement strand
TTAAGAACGTGGGGCTCTGCCCCTAAAATATGGTCTTATTTTTCGTCGGTAACTGTCGAAGGATGGGGGGAAGCTCAGGGGGAAGAAAGGTCCGGGTGGTTGGTTTCGCTTTTTGCTAAACGCTTTTGGACTGTGCGCATACTGTTCTGATACTATAGTTTGCCGTGTGATGTTAAAGGTACAGGCAGATGTGTGCGACGAAGCGCAACGGCACTTCTCCACCCTGTTTTTTTTGCCGTCTTTGGACCGGGAACGCTTCGGATGAGCGTTCTTCTACGTTTGAGGCGGGTCTATGTTTTCTGGTTACAAATGGGAAAGGCAAATAGCGCGTGGCGACCATCATTAAAACTGTGAACCTGAACAAGATTTATGAAGGATCTTTTCGGGGACAAGATGTGCACGCCCTGAGGGACCTTAATCTGGAGATTCCGGAAGGTGAGATTTTCGGGTATCTCGGTCCCAATGGCTCAGGCAAGACGACAACGATTAAAATGCTGCTCGGGCTCATCTTTCCCACCTCCGGTTCGATCGAGATACTGGGCAGCAAAGCCATCAGCGCTTCCGCGGTGAAACAGAATATCGGCTACCTGCCCGAAGGGGCGTATTATCCGGATTTCCTGCGCGGAGAAGAAATTCTGGCGTACTATGGAAAACTGTACGGCCTGGGTGGCGCGGACCTGAAAAAGCGCATTAATGAATCGCTGGAAATGGTGGGGATGGAACGGGCGCGCAAACGGTTGCTGCGCGGCTATTCGAAGGGAATGCGCCAGCGCATCGGACTGGCGCAGGCGCTTATCAGCGACCCTAAAATCCTCATTCTGGACGAGCCGACCACCGGGTTGGACCCGATCGCGCGCAAGGAGATACGTGATATTCTCATCGAACTACGCGACCGGGGCAAGACCCTGTTGATCTCCAGCCATGAACTCTTGGAAGTGGAGATGATCAGTAACCGCATCGGCATCCTCTTTGACGGCGTGTTGCAGACCGTCGGAACCCTGGAAGAACTTCTGGTACAGCGCGACATGGTGCTGGATGTGGACGGCCTTACGGGCGAAGGGACGCCCGATATCGGGCATCCGGGGGTCGGGCTGGAAGACCGCATCGGCACGCGCGCGAAATTGCGCGTGGACGCCTCCCTTTCCACCTATGAAGTCATGGAATTGTGCAAGTCCAAATCGTTGCGTATTCTCAGTATCGCACCTCGCCGTGAAACCTTGGAAGAGCTTTTCGTCCGCGTGGTCGGTGCGGCGGAAGCAGCCCGGAGAACGAATTAATGAAAACATTCACTTCCTTTTTCAGGGGACCCTTTTATATCGCTCTGTATACCTACCGCGAAGGCATCCGAAAAAAGGTGCTTATCGGTTTCTTGATTCTCAGCCTGCTGGTCATTTTCGGTTCGAGCTTCATTTCTTCGTTTCTGGACCCCAGTGCGGAAACCGATATGGACCTTAAACTGATCAAGGACATCTGCGTCACGGCCATCTCTATTTTCGGCGTGCTCATCACCATTTATGTTTCCGCGTCCGTCGTGCCCAATGAAATGGAAAACAGGGTCATTTATACCGTGTTGTCCAAACCGGTGCGCCGAATCCAATATCTCATCGGCAAATTTCTGGGCGCGCAATTGATTATCATCATCAACCTGCTATTGATGGGGTTCCTGTTTTTCATGGCGCTCTATCTGCGCCAGGGTGTCATGCCCACCTTGCTGCTATGGAGCATCCTCCTGACCTACTTTGAATTCCTGATCGTATCCGCGTTCACCTTCGCGATTTCCTGTTTCGCGACCTCCTCCCTGGTGCCCATTATCGGCGGGCTCTTTATCTATATCACCGGGAATCTGACGGAGTACCTGAAGGATGTCGAACATCGTGCGGGACAGACCGGGCAGGCTTTCGATGAGTTTATCGGCCAAGTGGCTTCCACGCTGCACGCGGTGCTTCCCAACCTGCAGAATTTCAGCCTGAAAATGCAGATTATTACCGGACAGCCTAATGATCCGCCGACGGATGTGCTGATTCCCAACCTCATCCTGTACGGGGTGTTGTATGGCCTTGCCGGGTTCGCTTGCGCTTATTTGGCTTTTTGGCGCAAGGAGGTATGATGCCGGATATGTCGAAATCTATTCATCGCTTCTTTGTCCTGGCGTTTATCATCCTTTGCTTTGTCGCAGGCGCTTTTCTGAACCTGCGGCTGCGGCATTTGCGCGAATCCGAGGCATTTTACCGGTGGATATTGGCCGCCGCTACCAATGAACGCCTTTTTGAAGAAGAAGACACCGAGGACCAGGACAGGGCCCTCTTCAGCCGTTGTGTTGAGATC
>JAKLHG010000671.1 GCA_022710255.1 Candidatus Hydrogenedentota bacterium | reverse complement strand
TCGTCAGCAAAGCATGACGTCTGGCTTCAGGGGACAGGCATTCAAAATTAAGGGCGGCCGCACGCAAGGTGGCGTAACGGCGCCACAGACTGCCATCGTCCAGATAGCGTGTCCAGAAGGTCTGTACGTCAATATCCGGCGGAGGGGAACATTCAAGGAACAATCGGTTTCCGTTCTGCAGCGCCACACAGACCCCGGATTCCATGGACTCTCGAATGCTGGTATCCGCCGACGCGGTAGATGCAAGCAGTTCCAGAAGTAAACAGAGAAATACGCAGCCGTATTTCATTCTTGACGTATTCATGAACACCAACAGTCTCCGCCTTGCCAAGAAATCCTGGACAGATTTTTTCCTCGACAACATAACCCTTTTAAGATACTCTATAATGTATCATAAATTATTGACAAATACAACCCATAGTTTTTGGCGGTTTGTGGGAGTTTGGTCGTGGGGACAGTCTCATCAAACAGCCCTTTTTTTTCGCCCAGAGCCCGGCATGGGAATCAGTCGGTGATTCGCAATGTTCCGGGTGTCCATATGAAAGTCTGTTGAAGTTTGCCGGGGTCAAGGGTGGCATGGTACTATAATCCACAGGCAGGTACGGATGTTTTCATGCTGCTTGAACGGTACCTTCGGAGAATCCAGATAACAGACCGCTTGATGAAGGAAATTTGATACGGTTCTGGAATGTTAAAGATATATGCGGCGCTGGAGGGTGTACCGGAAGGCGGTTAGTGTTGGGCGTGGACTTTTCTGAAACATTGACCTGCCGTTTTCTTCGGGAATCGCAATGTTTATGTGTTTGTTGTTACCGTACCGTGGATAATCTGTACACGTATTTACTCTGGAATACTTGCTGTTGAAAAGACTACGCATATTTCTGGCGAATATTGGCTTGCGCAGCCCCTTGTATCAATTGACTACTCCGCCCATGGGGTTGATGTATCTTGCCGCCTATATACGGGAACGCTTTCCTGTGGAAATCCGTATTGTCAATCAGCGCATGGAAGGCTGTTCCAATGAAGCGCTGGCAAAAATGGCGGTAGATTTCAATCCGGATATCGTCGGCTTGGGATGCATCACGCCGGCCTCCCATGGGCTGCCGGCAGTGGTCAAGGCTGTGCGAAAGGCGGCGCCGGAGATCAAGATTATCCTTGGCGGCCCCCATGTGTCGGCCTTTGGCGCGCCCGTGCTGCAGGACCTCCCGGCCGATGCCGCTTTTATCGGTGAAGGGGAACGCAGCCTGGCAATGTATTTGGAAGCCATTCTGGGTGATGGGAGTATGGAGGCGATTCCAGGGTTGATATGGAAGACGCCCTCCGGCGAACTTGTCACAAACCCCGGCATCGCGCCTATCATTGAAGACCTGGACAGCCTTCCCATGCCCGCCTATGACCTTATTGACCTTCCCAACTACTGGCATGTGCAATCCATTGCTCCCATTCCGAGACGGCGCTATGTGTCCTTGGTCACGAGCCGGGGTTGTCCCTACGGATGCATGTGGTGCCATAATATTTTTGGGCGCGGATTCCGTGCTCACTCGCCGGAACGAGTCGTTGATGAAATAAAGTTATATACGGAACGTTATCATATCAACGATATAGAATTTCTGGATGATTGTTTCAATCTTAAGCGGGACCGGGTGCTTCAGTTTGCGGACCTGATTGGCAGGAACAATCTTAAAATTCGAATCGCGTTTCCCAACGGTGTACGGGCCGACCTACTGGAAGAATCGGCCATGGATGCGCTGGCGGATTCCGGCACTTACTTTTGCAGCTTTGCTTTAGAAAGCGCCTCCCCCCGTATACAGAAATTAACCCACAAGAATATGAATCTCGAAAAATTTCTGCATGCGGTGGATCTTGCCGCCGCCAAAAGAATTTTCACCAACGGATTCATGATGCTGGGATTTCCGGAGGAAACGGAAGAAGAAATGCAGGCCACAATTCGTATGGCTACCGAGTCTCGTCTACACACGGGTTCTTTCTACACCGTTACCCCCTTTCCGGGAACCCCCCTGTATACCTATGCCCAGGAACATTATCCGGAAAAACTTCAGGCGGTCAATTATTCCAACATAGACTTTTGCGCCATGCGCGCAAACCTGTCTGCTGTGTCCGATGGAAAACTGTATTATTACCAACGCAAAGCAAATCGGACCTTTTTCTTGCGCCCCAACAGGCTTTACCGTATTTTTCGAGACTACCCGCAACGGAGTCTTTTGCCGTTGTACATCCCCATTGTGGCGGATAGAATGTTTAAAGGACTGTTCTCCTGAAGAAGGGTCGCTTCCGAACCAACGCGTCCGGTGCCCGCAACCCAACAAAAAAACAACAGCATCC